>JAMDDG010000313.1 GCA_023488865.1 Bacteroidota bacterium
GATCATGGCGAAAGACGGAAGTAAAAAGTCGAAAGTAAAAAGGTTAAAGTAACCGTCATTACAGCCCGGAAATTTGTGAATCTCTTTCAGGTAAAATCCGTACAACAAATTGTGATCAATACAACCTTCGATAACGGTTTATAATTTTCATAATAAAATCTTAAAATACATTGTATGAAAGAAAGTTCAGTAAAAATAACGTTCGCCGGCAATCCGCTGACGCTGTTGGGAAATGAAATCAAAGTTGGCGATAAAGCCCCTGATTTTGTGGCTGTCGGTGCAGGTTTGACCACAGTTAAACTATCTGATTATGCCGGAAAGGCAATCATTGTGTCGGCCTATCCTTCTATCGACACCGGCGTTTGTGCCGCGCAGAACAGAAGGTTTAACGCGGAAGCAAACAAGATGAAAGAGGTGGTGGTATTGTCCATTTCCTGCGACCTTCCTTTTGCCCAGAGCCGTTTCTGCGCCGCCGAAGGACTCGAAAACATCAAAACCATCTCCGACCACAAAGATTTGGATTTTGGCCAGAAATATGGCTTCTGGATCAAGGAACTTCGTCTGCTGGCCCGCGGTACCGTTGTAATCGACAAATCAGGTATTGTAAGGTATGTAGAATATGTTTCTGAAGTAACCCACGAACCTAATTATGAGGCTGCGCTGGCGGTGGTGAAGAAGCTGTAAACTTTTCAATTTAAAATCATCCGTGATGTATCAGTCATGGCTGATTCACATAAAACCCTGTAGTTGAGAAATTCTCAACTACAGGGTTTTTAATTGAGGCTGGCCAACATTATTATAGAAGTCGTTTTCAGATAGAATTTCTGTTAAGTGATAGAGAGCTGGCTGACTTTAATTTAGTGAGAAGGCAATAAAAAAATTGTTATATTTACTCTCGCCTGTTTTTGCGTACTCAGTAATCATGAGTGAAGGTATTGTCGTATAATACAAATACTAATGGGTATAGTTATTTAATCGCAAAACTGGACTATGTACTCATATTTTTGAATATCATATAATTGGAGCACGTTTCCTGTTCTAAGTATTTTTCATTAATTATTAAAATATCATGATTAGTTTAGTAATGCTCAGTTGGAATAGGGTTGACAATGTGGTGAATTTTATCAATTATTACTCCTCTTACAAGTTAATCGATGAAATTATTGTTTTTAACAATAACAACAAATTTGATTTGCGTAACATCCAAAACAATAAATTAATCTTAATTGAAAGCTCTAAAGATATGGGGCTCTATACAAGATTTGCAGCAGCTGGATTAGCAAATAATGAATGCATAATGCATTGTGATGATGATCTCTTTATTCCCGAAGACACCGTGAATAGGCTTTATGAATATTGGTCCCAATCACCTCAATTATGCCATGGAACGCAAGGTCGATTTGTCATTAATGATTATAACATGAATGAAGTATTTGGGGAGGTTCAAATAGTACTAACACGATGTATGCTTGTCAGCAGGGCAAACTGTTTATCAGCATTCAAGTTTGCACTTAATTTTGAAGATTTATATAGTGAACCCAAAGGCAATGGAGAAGACATTATGCTGTCATTCATTTCGATAAGTAATAGTGGAAAACTAAATCGGAGTTACAATCTCCCTTTTTACGACTGCATTGATAAAAATAATGATGATGGTTTACCTATTGCAATTTGTAGAAGGTGGAAAAAACATATAGAGCATAGATCAATTGTCGTTAAAAGATGTAAGTCTTTGTTAGGTATTGACTGAATTTTATTTTGATAAAACAGATATTCGATAATTTCACACTAAATACCTAAAAATCAAACACTACACAACATGGAATAATTACGACCATAGAAGTCATTTCTTATTGTTTACAGGCTTTACGCAGACAAAAATCAGAAAGCGAACCCAAAAATCCACCGAGAACGTTTTCTTCATAATACAAACGGACTCTGTTCTTCGAGATGATCGCTTTTATCCATTTTTCGAGCTCTGTTTTTAATTCCACGTCAATTCGTTCCCTTTTCATCAAGTTCAAATGAAGCGAGTGCCGAATTTCATCGGGTTCAAACCCTAAATTTTCGATTAATTGTTTGATGCGAATAGCATCGGCATACATTTGCTGTTCTGTAAATTTTGCAGTGGAAATTTGTTCGGCGTGGCGGCGATATTGCAAAAGTACTTCCGGAATATTCTGTACCTTAAAATGACGGAACCCGCGAGCACAAAGGTCAAAATCGGCGGAATAAACATAATCTTCCTTGTAGCGTAATTGATACCTGTTCAGAAATTCCTTTCGTATTATCAGGCTGGGATGAGAACAATAGTTGTTGGAAAGGAAAGCAACCTTTAAAAGATTTTCATCAGTCACGAAACGAGGACAAATACCTGAAGGGATATTTTGAATGAAACTCCCGCAAATGCCGGTTTCAGGGTTTTGCTCCATGTACTTATATTGCCGTTCCAAGCGGGCAGGCATAGCTACATCATCCGCATCCATCACACAGAGGTATCGTCCACGTGCCATCTCCATACCGATATTCCTGCTTGGATAATTGCCCAGATTTACCGCGTTTTTCAGTAAAACAATTCTTTTGTCCCTGAAAGAATTGATGGTCTCAACGGTCTGATCAGTAGAGCCATCATCGACAATGATAAACTCAAAATCAAGAAACGTCTGGTGCAAGAGACTCTGAATGGCCTCTACCAAGTACCGGCCGCCATTGTATACAGGCATAACTACTGAAACAGAAGGCGGCCGGACTGAAAAATTAATCATCTCCAGACATTTCATTTGAGAAGTTCCCTGATAGAATCCCCGGCCATATTATTTCAAGAAGACCGATACCTGCAAGCCCCAGTGAAAGACCATATTGTATGCCGTTAGCCTGTTGGTTCTCAATTGTAAAGTTTTCCATTGGATCCTTATGCCTTTCCATGATTTCCCGGTAAGCTTTACTGATTAAATGATAGTTCGGCCAGTCATCTGGTATTTCCTTCGAAGCCATGTATAATATCCAGGCAGTACCCGGCCAGCCGAAGCGGATATTCAATAAACCATGATCAATTTCGGTTTTCAGGATTTCGAAATCGGTGGCAAACAACAAATTCTGACCCTGCTTTTCCAGACGCTTGTTCGGAACCAGTGAACAGATTCTTTTCAATGCAATGGCAAGAAAAAGCCGGTTGATGTGCAGCGATGGAATATATGCTTCAAAATAGGGCAGCCATTGTTTTATCATGCAACGGATCTTTTCGTTGTAAACATTTAAACCGAATGCTTCGGCCAGGCCATAAAAAAGCATCGGGAACCGCCAATATAAATCAAATTGAAGATCTTTTACCACAGACCGAAACTGATTCGTAACCATTTCATCGAGCATATTGATAGTACGGATTAGGAGTTCACAGTTGATTCGTTGTGCCATCGATGCCGAATTTGTTTTGTTTTTCAGGCGGCTGGTTAAATACCAGAGATAGCCGGTGAGCCCGTTGGCCAATTCGAATGAAGAGTGGTTTTCTTCATTAAGAGCACGGAAAATTTTGTTGTCTACCTCTTCGAGTATTTCGTCGGTATTGCCTTCCGCAAAATTATGCTGCACCAGATATTCAATTCCCCAACCGATACCTGCCAATCCGTTTTCGAAATTGGCAGGAGCAGCGCTGGAAAAATTGGTAAAAACCTTGTCGAGCAGATCATCAGCAATTTGTTCAAAGGCAGGATTATTCGTGTTTCTGGAAAGGTGGTAGAAATAAATGGAAATCCCTGTATTTCCATGCATCAATCCGTGATTGGCAACTGACAGTCCGTTGTGCTGTATAAATTCTGTAAGCTTAATCGAGTTTTGATCCATAGCTATTTTTTATTTTGGAACCTATTCCTCCAACGATTTAGTGCTTTCAGAACCCATATTTCTTCGAACACTTATAATTTCTTTATGTTTCATTATTTGCTGATCAGCATTATGATAGATACTGTTAATCCCTCTCCCATGGTTCAGGTGAAATATCGTGCCAGGAACTCTTTTGACCCTATAACCTAGATTCATCCATCGGTTGTATCGCTCTACATCTTCTAATCCCCATCCATAAAAATTCTCATTTTCAAGACCTGAATCAACATATGCCTGAAGATTAGCCAGAAAAACACCTCCTACAGGATCGGGAACGTACATCTCCTTCAACTTTTTTACATTTTGTTCCAACACTTCAATCTTTCCTTCTTCGAGATATATCTTTCTCAAAATAGGTGAAGTATCAAGCATATATTTTTCGTAAGGAATTACAAAATCTGCCTCCCCTTTTCTAAGTAGTTTCATAGCTTCAATTAATTGATTAACCTGAAAGATAATGTCGATATCCCAAACAGCCACAAAAGGTGTATCAGCTGATTGAATCATTTGGTTCAGAAACTTGGTACGGTATAAAATGGGATCATGATCTTCCTGAAATGCATAACGAATTTTCTCATCGAGAAGTCTTTTCAAAATACCATTGTTAAAAGGGGCACATTCGAGCACTGAAATTTTTGCTAAAAAATTAGAATTTATAAATGCAGTCACGGCTAGTATATTTTCTAAACGGTCGATTGTATCCAACCGTACTATCAGCAGTATTGTAAGATCTAAGAATCTTCGGCTATTTTTCATATAATTTTTTTTGCTTATAAACTGTAAAATTCTTCGTCATTTTTTCTGAAAATCCACTTTTAATTTATCATTTTTAGTAATATATCTGATTATCAGACATATGATTATAAAACTCGCAACCATTATTGTTATATATTCAAGTAGATTTGTCTCAGTAACAGCATGAAATTCGGATTTGAATAAAATAATGGTTAAATTGGAAAAAGAGTGCAACAGTATTGAGGTTTCAACCAACTTCGTTTTGTAAAAAACAATCCCAAAAAACAATCCCCAGATAAAAAGAGAACCAAGTTCATGTATTCGGAAATGACCAACAGCGAAAAAGGCAGATGATATTAAAATTGCAGTCTTTGGCGAGTTTTTTTGAAGTAACTGACCTAATAATTGCTTCCTGAAAAAAAATTCTTCAATTATTGGTGCAATCACAATAAGTGCAATAATCCGTATTGCCATATTTAAATTGATTTCAGAAACTCTAAAAACTAAAAATTTAAGCTTACCACTTAATATATTATTAAAAAAATGCATTGCATTGTTCAAAGGACTTATCAAGACAGCTAAAGTAATTGATAATAAAGCCATAAGCAAGAAAATCTTAAGTCCCGGAAACTTAACGTTCCATTTCAATGGGACCTTACTTTTCATGCTGAAATATATTATTAAAGGAAGGTATGAAATTGAGCTTAATGCTAAACTCGTAATTATATATAAATCTGACAGGTGATACCCTAGCAATTGAGGTAAAGAACCTGTGATGAAAAAATACAAAGCAAATGATGAAAAAAAGAAAACTATGAGCAATGAAATTTGCCTTGGATTAGGGTAAATATTGTTGTCCATTTAAAATAAGTATGTAGAATTATATAATGTCGTATTTGTTTGTTTATATAGTATAATGTGTGTGTGCGTATTTATCTCATTATGAGATATGTAACACTAAAAACAGAGGAGATTGAAGCAGTAGAGATCAGCTGTAGAAACTCTAATAATATAATCAGAAAACGCAGTCATGCCTTCTTTTATCCAATCAAGGACGACCGATAATCGACTTGGTCAGTATTTTTGATGTTGACCGTAGAACTATCGAGCGCTGGTTCGATAGGCCGGAATTAAATTTCATAGAAATACTGTGGCTAAGAATCAAATATCAATGGTTGAGTTTTGATGCATATCTCTGTTTTCAGAATCTCAAAGAACGATTGATCTATGTCTTACAAAATGTCGGTATAAAATAGGACATTATATTTTAACTAAGTACAAAAATTGAAATAATGTCGTATTTCTGTAATCGCTCCTCCCAGTAAAATCACAGGTTTTTGATTTGAGGAATACGACAATAAATAGTTCTTATTACTTAGTGTCAAGAAAGAGCCATTATAATTTTTTCCTGTCAATAAAATAAATAGCCAAGATAAAAACTGATCAATGGCTCTTCCATATAATTGATAATTCAAATAGTACTTCTCATTTTCACATAGAGCTGGTTAGTAGTTCGAGTAGATATCTTTACTCATTTTGGATTTATGGTCATTCTCCAGTATGGTCACCTAAACCATATTCATGAGGTAAAGTTTTAAATAAATACTCCCATAATGGAGTGGACCAATTTCCAGTTCCATCATCACTGGGCATGGTATTATTATAATAATCATATCTTTGGCATGCGGGACAAGGATCATTTGCAGAAGAAGGAACAGGATTTTGATAATCATATGGCCCTGGTAATGATGCTAATGAATAGCATGTATTGGTAGCTACATCATATCCAGTACCATATGGAAGTTGCTGCCCATAGATCAAATAATAAGCAGCTTGTCCATCATCCCCTCCCTTTAATCCGAATGTGGCATTCCGATCAAGAACTTCGACCGAATCACCCAGCTCTTTCAACGTCAACCTCTCTAATTTTTTCATAACTAAAAATTTAAATGATGAATAAATAATTAAATTGTTTTTTTACTGGCGATATATTTAAGGTTATCGAACAGCCGGAGCAAAAATTTTCTTTTTTTGGTAAGGATATCGGCTACCCCTTTGATTTCGTAGTTAAAATCAAGGGTAGTGCCGTAATTGGTGGTCAGTTTATTGGGGAGGTCTACCGTGATCAGGTAGGTTTGGATATCGTTTTTCTTCGCGAACGTTTCGGTTTGGTTGCTGAGGGCCGAAATCATCGTTACTTTGCCGCCAATAGATCCATATTCCATGTAGGGGTAGTTGTCGAGCCGGATAATCACCTCCTGTCCGACCAACACCTTGCCCGCCCCTTGCGAAGGAAGATAAACCTGTCCCAGCAACGGATTTCCGGAAGGGATCACCGACAATACAGGTGTACCTGCTGCCACAAAATCGTTCTCCCGCCAGAAATTAAGGTACTCCAGTTTACCGGCAAAAGGGGAAGAAAAAGTGTAGGCCAGCCTCCACTTATTAATGTTGTTGACCAATTCGTTGTAACCGGAATAGAGATCCATTCGTAATTTTTGTTCGGCCTCCTGCTGTTCCAGTTCAAGCATCTGTAATTTGCTGCGCGTATCGTTGATCTGCAACTGTATGTTAGTATACTCCTTCCCCACCGCCTGGTTGTTCTCCACCTTTGCAAGGTAGGTTACAGCAGAGCGTTCGAGATCGGCCTCGGCGATTGTTTTTGAACGGAACAACAGGCTGTCGCGGTGTGCGTTTTTGCCCATTATTTTCAAAGAGGTGGTATTGGTGTTCATCTGCTGCCGGTTAAACTCCTTCAGTTGCAATTGAGATTCCAACAACATTTTGGTGCTTTCCCGCTTTTTCAGATAGGGCTGCCCTTCCCTGTAATTCAGGTATTTTTGGAGTGAATTTAAAAAAGTGTAGTAGGGTATGCTTAATTCTCCCAAAACCGGATTGGCCGGCAATGCCTCCATCTTGGGATCGTTGTAGAGCGAATCGATGCTGTGTCGCTGCAAATAGTCTTCTATTTCCAAAACGTCTTCCAGTCTGGCAGGGTTTTCCAGAAAGGCAATCATTTGATTTTCCTTCAGCGAATCGTTGTTGTTTTTCAACAGGTGCAGTTTCCCGGAAGTATTCGCCACCAGCCTCACCGGTGCCTGACGGGCCGTGATCGATATCGAGCCCGTGACCTTTTCGGGATAATCGATCATCCATCCAAAAAACAGGAGCAATGCAGCAAGACTGGCTACGATGATGGCCACCATCTTGCCTATTCCATGTGGCATCCGGTCAATAATGTCCTTTACCTCATCGGTACGTTGGGTAATACTTTTGTCAATTTCTTTCTTCATCTATGATTCAGTCACTGCAAGTGTATCTTCACTTTTTACAGGCGCGGTGGCAGCCCAGATTCCCATCTGTTTGTTGACCAGGTCGAAATAGTGCCCCTCCTTCTCCATCAACTTCTGATGGTTCCCAATTTCAATGATCATTCCGTCTCTCAATACCACAATCTGATCGGCATTCATGATGGTGCTTAACCGGTGTGCGATCACCACAACGGTCCGCTTTTCGAAGGCATGGTTTAAGGCATTGACAATCTTGTGCTCGTTGATCGCATCCAGGGCGTTTGTGGCTTCGTCTAAGAACAGATAGGCGGGGGCTTTGTACAATGCCCTGGCAATCAGCAGACGCTGCTTCTGCCCTCCGCTCAGGCCACGGCCTACCTCACCAATTTTAGTTTGATACCCTTGTGGCATCTGCTCAATTTCACCGGCAATATGGGCAATCCGTACTGCCTCTTTCAACCTTTCATAATTGATCTCTTCGTCATCAAGCACAATGTTGTTCAATATGGTGTCATTAAATATTTTCCCGTCCTGCATCACCACCCCGCAATGGTTGCGCCAGTCGCGCAGGCTGATATTGGAGATGTTCATGCTTCCAATCATGATGTCGCCATAGGAGGGCTGGTACAATCTGAGCAGCAACTTGAGTAGTGTCGATTTTCCGCTTCCGCTTCCACCGACAATGGCTGTAATTTTCCCTTCCGGAATGACCAGATGGATCTGTTTCAACACAAATGGACTGTTAGGGGTATATTGAAACGACAAATTGCGAATGTTCAGACTCTTACTTTCGGGAATACTCATGTTGTTGGTGACAACGGCATCCTCCTCATCTTTTAACTGGTGAATCTCATTGATCCGGAGAAAACTAATTTTGGCATATTGCCCGGTGATGATAAAACCAATAATTTGGGTCACAGGGGCATTCAGCATTCCGATAATAAACTGGACGGAGATCATCACCCCAAAATGATTTCGCCGCCAATCACCGCTTTGGCACAGTAAAAGATGATCACCAGGTTTTGAATGCTTTGGATAAACTGTGCCCCAAGATTTTGTGCATTGGTAATATTCAGCACTTTAAGGTTGGCACGGTATAGTTTGGCCTGGATATTCTCCCACTTCCACCTTTTTTGTTTCTCGTAATTATTGATCTTAATATCCTGTATGGCGCCAACCGTTTCGACCCAATAGCTCTGATTTTGAGAAATGAGTGAAAAATATTCCCAGTCGAGTTTCTTCCTGACTTTCAAAAATGCAAGTACCCAAAAAACATAAAGGGTACTTCCGGATATGAAGATATAGAATATAATGGGGTTGTAGATCAACAAGATAATACTGAAAGTAAAAAAGGTAAGGGAAGAGAAAATCAGGTTCAGCGAGTTATTCATAATAAAACTCCGGATGCGCTCATGATCCTGCGCACGTTGCAGGATATCGCCGATCATCTTGTTTTCGAAGAAAGTGACAGGAAGTTGCATCAATTTGATCAGGTAATCCGATATCAGGGCAATATTGACCCGAGCCGTGATGTGTAACAGCAACCAATCCCGCACGGCATTTGAAATGGTGACACTTATGATAATTACGATATTGGCAATCAGTACAATATTGATAAAATCAAGGTCTCTGGTCTGGATTCCCACATCAATTACAGCTTTCGAAATAAAAGGGAGGAGCCCCTGCAACGCGGTGGCAATGATCATGACCACAAATATGGTTGCAAAATTTTTGCGGAAAGGAAGGAAATAGCTGATTACATTTTCAAAGGTTTTATGCCGTTCGGTGCGTTCTTCCAAATCCCTTTGCATAAAATCTGCCATCGGTTCAATGGCTAAGATTGCACCAACCTCTTCCTCTTTTTTATACCATCCTTTCCGGAACTCAGGGAGATTATATGAAATTAATCCCTTTGCCGGATCTGAAACATGAATCTTCGATTTAGTTGTTTTATAAACCACCACAAAGTGACTGTTTTGCCAATGAATGATGCACGGCAACGGAACTTTGGTATGCAGGTTTTCAATATCGGTCTTAACAGCTAACGTATGCAACCCTATTTTTTCGGCACCATAACTTAGGTCAAGAAAGGAAACCCCTTCACGTGTAATACCGCAAAGATCACGTAAATGCTGAAGTGAGTAATACTTGCCAAAATGTTTGGCAACAATCTTCAGACAGGCAGGACCGCAGTCCATGGCGTCCAACTGGTGCTCGAAAGGAAAGTTATTAAAGATCATTAAACCTAAATTTAAAATCTTTTATTTTACAAAATACTTATATTTTGATAGTTACAATAAAAACTGATACTTATCAAACAAATCCATGTTTAAACGGAATCTATCGGTATAAGCATCTTCAGGCAATCCAACAACCATCAAGGGATATACAAATAACAAATTCAAACTGTGGCGATTTCTCTTTGGGAGGCGTTTTCATTTTGCAGAAAAAATTTAAGCTATACGATTTCAGGCAAGACATGAACCTGCATTTGAGTACACAAATCACATTATATACTTATATCCCAATTTACGTAGAAAGGTTACCCCATTTTTAGAAAAAGTTTTCATTAAAATGAATTTTTTTTTTTTTACAATGAGAATCTGGAGAACTACGCTCACCAGCAAATCATAATTGGGTAATACTTAACACCTATTAATCCAAGTGATAATAAATTGCAATACAATCATTATCAATAACTTAATTATTTTCCTATTTAAACAACAGGCATACCGGCTTAAATGCGTTGATCTGATCGGTAAAAGTCAGCAATCCGGTTTCCGCATTGCGTTTGAAGGCCACAATGTTGTTGGTATCCTGGTTGGCGACCAGCAGATAGTCGCCATCGGGGGTTAAGGTGAAATTGCGGGGTATCTCCCCCCGTGTATCTTCGTATCCGATCAGTTTGATTTTTGCCTCTTTCGGCATCACCGAAAAAATGGAAATGGTGTTCATTCCCCTATTGGAGACAT
>JAMDDG010000066.1 GCA_023488865.1 Bacteroidota bacterium
CTTTGTTGAGCCGGGGATTTTTTATTGGGATTAATCAGATTGATAGATTATAGGATTGAAAAAGAGGCGTAGGGCTGGGAGAAAGAAGCGGAGAAACAGGAAACTGGGAAACGGAGAAACAGAGAACACGGAAGGACGGGTCAGACCGAGGGAGGTTGGTCAGGCTCCATCTTCCCGGGGTGGAGCGCAGCGGAACCAAGGGGGTTACAATATCTGTCGCCGCTATACGGCTATACTCCTGGGGTGCGCTCTCTCCGTCTCGTTTCTCCGTCCCTCCGTCTCTCCTCCCCCCCCTCAGTGCGCCAGCAACCAGTTCTCAGCCGCCTCCATCTCCACTTCAAGGGGAACAACCAACTCGACCGCATGTTCCATCTCCTCTTTGACAATTTTCTTTACCACCTCAGTCTCCGATTTCAGCAGGTCGAAGTTTAATTCGTCATGCACCTGCAGGTTCATCTTGGAAGCAATGTTCCCGGCATCGAACCTTTTTTGTATCCTAACCATGGCCACTTTGATGATATCAGCTGCCGAACCCTGGATGGGGGCATTGATAGCATTCCTTTCGGCAAAACCCCTGACCGCCGCATTTTCAGAGTTGATGTCTTTGAGGTAACGCCTTCTGCCCATGATCGTTTCAACATATCCCTTCTTGCGGGCTAATAAAATCTGTTCGTCCATGTACAATTTCACCTGCGCAAAATTGATAAAATAGTCGTCTATCAACTGCTTGGCTTCATTTCGGGGGATATTTAGCCGCTGCGCCAATCCAAAAGGCGAAATTCCGTAAATAATCCCAAAATTGGCGGTCTTGGCTTTTCTCCGCATATCAGAAGTTACCTGATCCAACGGAGTGTTGAAGATTTTGGCAGCCGTTGCAGCATGAATGTCTTCGCCGTGCGCAAAGGCTTCGATCATCACTTTGTCACCCGACAAAGCCGCCATAATGCGCAGTTCGATCTGGGAATAGTCGGCCGATAAAAAGAGATGGTCCTGGTCGCTGGGCACGAAGGCTTTGCGTATCTCCCGGCCATTTTCGTCGCGGATTGGGATGTTCTGAAGGTTCGGATTGTTGGAGCTCAGCCTTCCGGTTACGGCAACGGTCTGATTGTATGAGGTATGAATCTTCCCGGTTTTAGGATTAATCAGTTTGGGCAACGACTCCACATAGGTGGAAAGCAGTTTTTTCAGTCCGCGGTGCTCCAGTATTTTCCCGATGATCGGATGGCGGTCCTGCAAAGTGACCAGCACTTCTTCGTTGGTAGAATATTGCTTGGTCTTGGTTTTCTTGGCTTTGGGATCGAGCAGCAGCTTGTCAAAAAGGATGTGCCCCAGTTGCTTGGGCGAAGAGATGTTGAACGGCTCACCTGCCATTCCGATGATTTCACTTTCGAGCCCGATGATCTGCTCACGCAGGATGACGGCGTACTGATCGAGCGCTTTCACATCGATCTTCATCCCCGAAAGTTCCATTTCGATCAGCACCTTCAAAAGCGGCATCTCCACCTCTTCAAAAAGTGCAGTGACCTGGGCATCAAACATTTCCTTTTCCAGCAAAGGCTTTAGCTGCAAGGTGATGTCGGCATCTTCGCAGGCGTACTCCTTGATGGTCTGCGGATCGACCGAACGCATGGTGATCTGGTTTTTCCCCTTCCCTATCAGTTCAGACGTTTCAATTTTTTTGTAGCCAAGATAGATCTCGCTCAGGAAATCGAGGTTGTGGCGCAACTCCGGCTGAATAAGGTAATGCGCCACCATGGTGTCGAAGATCGGGCCGTGCAGTTTGATCCCGTACCCGGAAAGCACCAATGCGTCAAATTTGATGTTCTGGCCGACTTTGGTAATTTTTTCACTATCGAAGAGCGGCTTAAATTCAGACACGATCTGCCTCGCCAGCTTTTGATCGGCAGGAACCGGAATAAAATAGGCTTCCCCTTTTTGGTAGCTTACTGAGATACCAACCAGCTGATCCATGAGCGGATCTAACCCGGTGGTCTCCGTATCAAAACAAAACTCCTTCTGGTTAAAGAGTTCTTTGATCAGCTTAGCCCTCGCCTCTGCCCCTTCTACCAGATGGTACAAATGATGGTAGGAATGTATCTGCTCAAAATTGGAAGAGGCAGCGACCGTGGCTGTTTGTTCTTCGAAATCAAAAAGTGAGCCCTGCTGACTAACCGGTTTTGGGGCGACTACTTCGGCCTTCGGCATTTTTGAGAGCATATTCCGGAATTCGAGCTCCGAAAACAGCTCATTCAGCAACTGGTTATCCGGATCCTGACGGACCAACTCTTCCGGCGAATGGTTTAACGGGACTTCCACAATGATTTCGGCTAACTTCCTCGATAGCCGGACCTGCTCTTCAAAATTGACCAGGCTCTCTTTCTGTTTGCCTTTCAACTGGTCGATAGAGGCATAAACACCCTCGATATCTCCAAACTGTGCAATCAATTGCGTGGCGCCTTTGGTCCCGATGCCCGGGCAACCGGGAATATTATCGGACGAATCGCCCATCAGTCCAAGCAGGTCGATTACCTGTTCCGGCCGGCTGATCTGAAAGTTTTCGCACACCTGGCTTACTCCCCAGATCTCCATCTCGTTGCCCAATCGTTTGGGTTTGTACATGAAAATATTGGGCGAGACCAGTTGGGCATAGTCCTTGTCGGGAGTGACCATATAAACTTTGAAATCTTCTTTTTCGGCAGTTTTGGCCATCGTCCCGATCACATCGTCGGCTTCATAGCCGGTACATTCGAGCTTAGGAATCCGGTAGGCATCAATCAACCTGCGGATATAAGGAATGGCTATTCGAATGGCTTCCGGCATGGCTTCGCGGGTTGCCTTGTATTCGCTGAAAAGCTCGTGACGGAAAGTAGGTCCGTGCAGGTCAAAGGCAACAGCCAAATGGGTGGGTTGTTCCAATCTCAGAATCTGTTCAAGCGTATTGACAAATCCAAGGATAGCCGAAGTGTTCATTCCTTTGGAATTGACCCGCGGATTGTTGATAAAAGCGAAATAGGAGCGGTAGATAAGCGCGTAAGCATCAATCAAAAATAGCTTTTTCATCGAACAGTATTTATTGAATCAAAGCTACTAAGTAATGGACAATTGACAATGGACAATGGAGAATTATCCAAACTGCTGATTATATGGGCTATCTGAAAATACGAATACCTGTACAACTAGCCTATCCGCTTAAAAAAAGAAGGGCCGGCAAATGTCTTGTCGGCCTTTTTCCTAACAGGATCAATACTAATCATTACACCCGCAACTGTCCACGCATTTGAGAATACCGCTAAGTCCCTCGTGTTTCAAGTAGTAATAGGTATTTTTTCCGTCGCGCGTCGAAGAGAGAACACCTTTGGATTTCAAAATTCCCAAATGATGTGAAGTGGCAGATTGCTCAATGCCCAGACGTTCGTAAATTTCTGTGACCGTTAATTTTTTATTGCCTTCCAAAAAGCTGACAATGGTGATCCTCATCGGATGGGCTATCGCTTTTAACAACTCTGCGGCAAGCGTCAACTTTTCCAAAGACTGTTCATTCGGATTCATGAAGTATAATGGATATATGTTTTGTAATTGAGAAATACAAATATATAGATAACCTATATTTTATCAATAGAACAAATGGTTAAAATGTTTAATTTAGAATCGATACAAACAATCTTCCTTTTTGCTGAAAAAATATTACTTTTGATAAAAGAAACAGCGATTAAAGCATGGCCTTAAAAAATGAAATTATTGCTCCGGTTGAAGCAGAATTAAGTCGGTTCGAACCCTATTTCAAAAAATCGACCAAGAGTTCAGTCCCGTTGCTGGATACCGTCATGAATTATATTCTCCGGCGCAAAGGGAAACAGATGAGGCCAATTCTGGTTTTTCTGTCTGCCAAGCTGAATGGCGAATTCAACGAACGAACTTATCATGCAGCGCTGACCGTTGAATTACTGCATACCGCTACCCTGGTACACGATGATGTTGTGGATGAATCTTACCAGCGGAGAGGTTTTTTCTCCGTAAATGCCATCTGGAAAAACAAAATTGCCGTATTGGTTGGGGATTTCATATTGGCCAAAGGGTTGTTGTGGTCGATCGAGCACAAAGATTACGATATCCTGAATTTTATCTCTTCCGCTGTGCGGGAGATGAGCGAAGGCGAACTCCTTCAGATCCAGAAAGCCCGAAAGCTGGATATCACAGAAGAGGTTTACTTCGAAATTATCCGCAAAAAAACGGCTTCGTTAATGGCTACCAGCGCAGCAGTCGGGACCTGCTCTGTCACGGAAGATGTTGAAACCATCGAGCGGATGCGCCTGTTTGGGGAGTATGCCGGAATCGCTTTTCAGATCAAGGACGACCTTTTTGATTTTCAAAAATCCAACTTGCTGGGGAAACCTACCGGGAACGATCTGCATGAGAAGAAGATCACCTTGCCTCTGATCTATGCCCTCAACCAGGGCAGTTCGTCCGAGAAGCGGACCATCCTGAACATCGTCCGGAAGAAAAATAAATCGGTCTCAGACCTTTCCGAAGTAGCCCGGTTTATCTCCTCAAAAGGTGGATTTGACTACGCAGAGAAAGTGATGCAGGAGTACCACCAAAAAGCCCTGGCCCAGTTAGCCGTTTACCCCGACTCGGAATACAAGAGGGCGCTGGTGGCCTTCGTGGAATACATTACCACAAGAGAAAACTAACGTGTGAAAAAGGAAGCAAAGAAACGGGGAAACGGAGAGGGGGAGATCAGGAGAAGTGGAGAGTTGAGAACTGAGAGTTAGGAACTGGGAAGATGAGACCGGGTAGAGACGTTGCATGCAACATCTATTCATGCAACGTCTGTTCTTTGAGCAAAGCGATCCCTGAGCCTGTCGAAGGGTCTAAGGATTTCAAATCATGCAAGAAACTGCCGGTCCCTGAGCTTGTCGAAGGGGTCGAAGGGGAAGAGTGCAACCTGGGGTTTAACCGCGTCGGCGACATTTTGGTAGCCAGGGGTAGAGCGTAGCGGAACCCCTGGTTGATAAATCCAGAAAGACCACCGTCCGCGGAAAACATCAAAAAATGAAATACTACCATTTCGGACGGAATGGATACAAAATTTAAATGAAGCCTCCCCTAATCCTTTAAATCACAATTGAATCAGCCAACCTTCGCTACCATTACCACATAATTCTTGCCGTACTTCTTGGCACACTTCGGGCAGGTCGTGTACCAGGCATAGACCTTCGGTTCTTGGTACCCTTTTTCATTCAAACCCTGTTCGAAGTCCTTGAACCATTTACCGGTATCCTTAAACGGGCCTTCATAAACTTTACTGTAGAATTTTCCGCTAAAAACCTGGTTTTCGAGCGTGGAAACTTTCTTATCTACAGAGATATAGAGATCCATATTCCATTGGGACGTATGATCAGACAAGCAAATCCCTTCAGACCAGTCGGCGCCGGCTTCCCGGATCTTTTTGTCCATCTTTTTCATTACACTGCCAAAGTTCATTGGCATATAAAAGAGCGTAAAAACGGAACTTTTGACAAATACTTTGTCGTTCCATTCGAAATTCACGTCATCCCAGGGAATGGGATCGAATTTCGGGCAACAGATTGGATTATTTGCGTTTTCCATGATTCTTAAAAGTAGGAAATTTTTTCTTCCGTTATCGAGGTTAACAAATTATTGGCCAAACGACTGGCGCCAATCCTGAACAGTTGCGGATTGAGCCACTCATCTCCCAATATCTCCCTGACAATGGCAACATAAAACAGGGCATCCGTTGTCTCGACTATTCCTCCGGCAACTTTGAACCCGACTTTTTTTCCTGTTCTGGCATAGAATTCTTTAATTGCACTGCACATCACCCAGGCAGCTTCGGGAGTGGCAGCAGGTTCCATTTTGCCAGTCGAAGTCTTGATAAAATCGGCGCCTGCCTGCATGGCTATCATGGAGGCCTTCCAAATATTTTCGGGGGTTTTCAACGCCCCGGTTTCCAGGATTACCTTTAAATGGGCATCCCCACAACTTTCTTTTATCCTTAAAACCTCCTTCCCCACTTCGGCATAGTTACCTTCAAGAAAAGTCCCGACAGAAATGACAATATCAATTTCGTTGGCCCCAGCCGCTACAGCAAGGGCTGTCTCCAGCACTTTAACCTCGATGAAAGTCATGGAAGACGGGAAGCCGGCCGACACCGCAGCCAAAGCAACCTTGGAATCTACCAGGTTCTTTCTCACCGTCTTTACCAGGGAGGGATAAACGCAGATGGCAGCCACATTGGGAAGCTCGATAAAATGACGCGAAAACCTGGACACTTTATCTGCCATGATCTGTCCCTTCTCCTGTGTATCTTCGACGCTAAGCGTGGTTAAATCGATGCAGGAGAAGGCAAGTTTCATCTCCTCTTTCCGGTAAGGCCCTTCCGCTTTTGCCCTGATGGCAGCTAAACCATTTTTTACTTCGTCTGTCTGAAATATCCGTTCAATGTTTTCCGGTGACCATCCCATGTCTCTTATTTTAAATGAGTAGTAATTAAAGCCTTATTCAGAATATTATATAATTCATATAATCAATAATATACGCAATCCTCAATGATCGATTGCCAACCAATATCGTCTATTTAACAAAATTCTTTGTGTTTCCTTAGTGCTATCCCCTTGTGACCTTCGTGTTTAAGCTTTTAAATTTCACCACAATGGACTCAAGGGTTTTCACGAAGGGCACAAGGGGAATCCTTATCTAAACGACATTGAATTGCTATCTGCAAATTATTTTCAACTATCGTATAAAAATAACAATTATCAGAACTCTTTGTTTTTTGAATCCATGATTATCGTCACCGGCCCGTCATTGAGCAAATCCACTTTCATATCGGCGCCAAAAATACCGGTTTTAACGCGCTTACCCAATTGTTTTTCTACTTTTTCTACGAACAGGTTGTACAACGGTATAGAGACTTCGGACTTGGCAGCCCGGATGTAGGAGGGTCGGTTGCCCTTTTTGGTGACCGCATGCAAAGTAAACTGGCTGACTAACAATATTTCCCCGTCAGTCTCTTTCACTGACAGGTTCATTACACCCTGTTCGTCGCCAAAAATTCGCAGGTTGACAATTTTGGCAGACATCCATTCGAGATCTTCGGCGGTATCCGCCTCCTCAAATCCGGCTAAAACCAGTAATCCACTCCCGATCGGGGAGACAAGTTGATTATCGACTGTAACAGATGCTTTTGAGACACGTTGAATAACTACACGCATGATAATAATTTTGGATTTTCGATTTTGGATTTTCGGCTAATCAAAATTAGTGATTTATTGAGAAGAACAAATGCGGGTTTGATTGATGATTAAATTCCCGGAGTCGCACTTCCCCAATCCAAAATCGATTCCTTCGGCTTCCCTCAGGAACTGGCAATCCAAAATCGAAAATCCAAAATCCAAAATTAGTTTGTAATCAGCCTGATGGTTTCAGCCAACAGCCAATATCGTGCTGCTTTGCCGATAAACATGTAAAGCATGGTCAATTTGGGCGAGATCCGGAAGAAACCAAGTCCCAGCACCAAAACATCGCCGATCACAGGCACAAACGAGAGAAGCGCCGTGTAGGGACCGTATTTCTGTAATTTAGGCAGGATGGCATGGATCTTCTCCATCTTTACCTTCCCGTATTTTTCGATCCATTCTATTCTACCGAGATAGCCAAGGTAGAAAATGGAAATTCCGCCAAGCGTATTCCCGGCGGTAGCAACGATAATGCAGGAAAGACTATTTACTCCGGCCAGAATCAATACCGACATCACCGCCTCAGAATTAAACGGCAGGATCGATCCCGATAGGAAACCGGCGAAGAAAAGGCCCCAAAGCCCGTATTGTTGGAGAAATTCTACCATTTAGAAGTGCCTAAAGTATTTAAAGTGAACTAAAGTGCCTAAAGTACTTAACGCCTCAATGTTACTTTTCAGCTAACTTTAGGCACTCCAAGTACTTTAGACACTTTAGGCACTTCCCTTTAGGATAACGCTGCTACCGCCGATCCAATCAGGTTGGCATTGTGGATCTCGGTAACTTTCACTTTGACGTCGTCGAGTCCCAACTCTTGCAATAGCTCCTTCAGGTATTTAGAAACCAATTTGTTGTATTCTTTGCAGTTCTTCACCTTGCTCCAGAAAAGACTCCCTTCAGCCGTCAGGCAAACTTTTTTAATGGTTTTATCGTGAGATACCATTACAGCAACTAATCCTGCCAAAGAGGCGGCAACCAGTTTCGCCGAGCGTTTGTAAATACGGCGGGCTGCACGCACATGTTTTTTCTTGTTGTTCTCGGGATTGTTGATCAGATCGGTCAAAGCCCTGGCATCAAATTTCTCATCGAATCCATCTTCCGGGAAGAGCGCGGTGAATACCTTGCCCAGATACATTCCGGATACGGCTTTCTCAAAACGCTGAGCGCCTTGCGTCCCTGAGGCGGCATCTACCTGATCGTCGATAGCGGTCAGGTGCAATGGGCGGTAGTTGCCGGACTCCAGGTTAATGGGAGTCAGTCCCTGCCAGTTCAGTTCTTTGTCAAGTTTGCCGATGTAATCGGAATGGATGAAAGTAGCCATGTTGGTCCCGGTACCGACGATCAAACCGATATAAGCATCAAACGAACTGTCCGACAATCCTGCAAAGAGGCTGGCTACCGTATCGTTGATAACTTTTACAGTGGTGAATTGGGCTTCCCCTTTTTTGTTAAGATATTCTTTCAGGGGTTTGCCTATCGGCTGATCGAGCATCTCCGGAATGTCAACACCTTTGGTCCAACGAAGCAATTTGGCATCCCCGTCCGGAAGGCATTCGGCAGGATAGGAGAAACAGAACCCGATCGGGGATCTCTCCGGCATTTTAAGATCGTTGAGGAAAGTTGCCTGCTCAGCATAAAGGTTTTCTTCCGTAAAACCCTTCGTTTTCATTATACTTAGGTCTTTGCTCCAACCATTTGGGGGATAGATATCGGTTTTCCCGTCTTTGAAACTGACTACTGCCGCACGGTAATTGGTCCCGCCCAAATCCAGCACGGTTGCCTGACCCTCTACGCCCAATGTTTTTGGTTTGATAAAAGTAGGAATACACTGAACTTCGGTGTTGGGATTATTCAATCCGTTTTCTACTTTTTTCTGAAGATCCTGCGCAATTTCTTTCAGCTGGTCTGTTGATAATTTGAAAATATTCTCCTTCATCTTTAAAATATTGTTTGGTAAAAATTTATTGAACAGAAACCGGAAGGAAACAGGATTCTCTGATCTGCCGCTGCTTCCGGGTTAATTCTTATTTGTACCAAAAGTAGGATTTTATTTTCTCTAAAACAGGCAGGTTAATCTTTTTTAACTCGGCCTGTTTGGAAAAAATGAAGAACCCGTTGATTTTGCCTATTTTTGTCTAAAATTAAGCGTATCAACATGGAACAATTTTCAACCCGTCAGAACAAGATCGGCAGGCTCATCCAGAAAGAGCTAAGTGAGTTTTTTCGGCGCGAAGCGCTCACCTTGGCCAAAGGTAAAATGATTTCGGTGACGGCCGTTCGGGTAACCAGGGACATGTCGCTGGCCAAATGTTACCTCAGCATCTTTCCTTCCGAGGGATCCGCCGGGATCCTTGCAGAAATAAAACTGCACAAAGCCCACCTTCGCGGCGAACTGGGCCATGCGGTCCGTTTTCAGTTACGCCATGTTCCGGAACTGGAGTTCTTTATCGACGACAGTCTCGACTACATCGAAAAGATTGACACCTTGCTGAAGTAATTCCGAAATAAAGCATCCTCATGCAATACGACCCGATCAAACGCCAGCTGGGAAACGTGTTTAACCGCTCCCCTTTTCTGCGCAAACGGTTCTACCAATTGTTAGATCTGTTGTTACTGAGGGCCTGGCATGTCAAAAAAGCGCTGAAAAAATTTAAAAACGAATCCGCTACCGCGAAACCAACCATCCTGGATGCCGGCTCCGGCTTTGGCCAATATTGTTACCGCATCTCCCGACTCTTTCCGGATGCCAAAATCTTAGGCGTTGATGTCAAGCAGGAGCAGATTGATGATTGCAACCGCTTCTTCCGGCAGATCGGGAAAGAAAAGCTGGTCTCGTTCGAGGTAGCAGATCTTACCCAATACAAAGCCGCTGGTCGTTACAACCTGATCCTCTCGGTCGATGTGATGGAGCACATTCTGGAAGATGAGCAGGTATTTGCCAATTTCAGCGCCTCATTGCAACCCGGCGGACTACTGCTGATCTCAACCCCTTCCGACCAGGGCGGCTCTGACGCCGGTCCCCACGAAGAGGAAGGCGCTCACGGATTTATTGAAGAGCACGTCAGGGACGGGTACAACAAGGAAGAACTCACTGCCAAATTATTGAAAGCCGGATTTTCGCAGGTAGAGGTTATATACACCTACGGGAAATATGGCTCAGTAGCCTGGAAGTTGTCGATGAAATATCCCATTCAAATGCTGGGGTTTTCTAAAATCTTTTACCTTATCCTGCCATTTTATTACCTTGTGCTGTTTCCGTTCTGCGCGTTGCTGAATTATATGGATGTGAAGACGTCCAATAACTCAGGAACCGGACTGATGGTAAGTGCCTGGAAATAAAGTTATGAGTTATGAGTTATGAGTTAATGTCATTTATTTAACCCTTTGAATTTTTCTTTCTACATAGCCAAACGATACCTCTTTTCCCGGAAAAAGACCAACATGATCAACCTGATCTCGGCTATTTCCGTGGTCGGACTGACGATTGGCACCCTGGGACTGATTGTGGGCTTGTCGGGGTTCAACGGTTTCGATTCGCTGATCAAATCCCTCTTCTCCTCTTTTGATCCGGAGCTGCGCATTACCGTCAAAGAGGGAAAAAGCTT
>JAMDDG010000286.1 GCA_023488865.1 Bacteroidota bacterium
ATTCCGTTCCATACCTAAACTCTTGTAATACTCCCGGATCATTTTATTTATTTCAACTGGATCTTCAAATCCGTATTCAGCCAAAAGAAACCTAAAAGCTTTTGGAGTTAAAATTGAACAGTATTTACTATACGTTCGATCAATTTTAATTAACTCCGGTTCTATGGTTCTCATCCACTCTTTGAATTTCGTTGGCTTCATTTTCAAAAGATTCCGCAAAAGGTCTTTTGAGTAACTTTCCCTAAAATCTATATTGTTCATTGGATTGTATTACGGAATTAATGCGGAAAAACGAATGTTAGTTCAATAAAACAGCCGGATAGTATTTCAACGGTCATAAGCGTCTGTTTATTGAAAACATGATTGAAACCATTAATACTAAATTCATTGGAATCTTTCCCTTGGTCAATGGGTATAAAATCACCAAGGGGAAGATATTGCCAGCCTTCAGACTTACCCGTTACAGAGGATATTTGAGTAAAACCCATTAAAACGGAAGCTTGTTTTACACAACAAGCACGGACAATCATATCTCCAATGATGATTTGATTAAAAGGATCAAGGTCAACACATTCAAATAATTGAGCAATACCACGAAACCGGATACGATCATGCTGTCCTTGTCCATAAATTATGTAGTCACTATCTCCACAACCCTTTTCAATATCCTCTTTTGTTAAGGGGATATCTCCGGAATAAAATATAACCGTTCGACCTTTAGTTCCTAAATTTGTAATTGAAATTGTTTGTGCCGCATTAAGTCCTAAATCCCCTTTTGCAGTGTCAATCCAATGGCCTTTAATTGTTTCTTGTGATGGTAGCTGTGCCGAATAAACTTCCTTAGGCACGATCGTCGTCGCTGTGAATGCTAATAATCCATTTTTTAAAAAATCTCTTCTGTTTCTCATAGCTATACTATTGATGGTTCTAAGATTACAACCTCCTCTATCATATCGGCAAGCTGAGAGACCATGCTTAAGTTATTGCATATCTCTGCAGGGATCCCTTCCTGGCAAGATGATTGAACGGCATAATTGAAAACCAATCTTAAATGTTTGTGCAGGTTTTCGGTGTACTTTAGAAAATCTAAAAGCTCTTTTTGTTTTGGGGTGATGTCTGTAATGTTTTCCATAACTTTGAATGATTTATTGATTAATAAATGGCCCCGGAAGGTGTTTGCGCACCCGAAGGGGTTTTTTGTTTGAAATTGTATTATGATTTCTTATGGCGCCCTGGCCAATGATCCCTAAAACTTTTCAATTCAATAAATAATCTTCATAGAGAGATTTGAATTGAACCGCCGCATATTCCGCCAACGCCCTCGATTTAAAGCAAAGGCGAGACCCGGCACGCGCAGTCGCACTCGCAGCATCGTTATACGAATACGAATACGAAAACCTGCAATACACGCCAGTGCTGAAATAAAACCAGTTAAACCATTTTCTTTGACTAAGGTTGCTCCAGTCTGGAACCCACCCCTGGTTTAATTGTCTAATTACAAAACGCAGTTTTTTGTAAGCCTCTACGGACTTGTCTGTGTCAGTAAGATTAAGATTTAATTTTTCATCTTTACCACAAAGCCTTTCAGCATCTTCGACGGTTTTGATCATTTCAACAATTTCCTCATCTGTGTACTTTTTCATAAAATTTGTTTTTAATTGATTAAAATGAATTCATGGATGTACTATTTTAATTTAATTCAAAAGATCCAGGACTTTCCGGTTCAAAATATCAACCCTATCCGGATCCCGATTAATATAGCCGGCTGTTACTGTTTTTTCGGAATGGCCAAGCGCCTGGCCAATGTCTTCGTCGGAGGCATTAAGCTGGTTGGCCGCAATAGTTGCCCAGGTATGGCGTGCATGGTACATGGTTAGTCCCTGCACACCGATGGCGTCACCTATTACTTTAAGTTTGGAGTTTAGGACACTGGTCATTGTTTCAGGCTTATCGTAAATGTCGGGGTGGCATAAAAGCTTATTCTTCCCTTTATAAGCCTTGATCAGCATTAGGGCTTCCGGTTGGACTTTGATTGAATAAGTTCTTTTTGTTTTTGACCTGGAGTATTCAAGCCGTCCATTCTTTTCTATTGCCTTGAGTTTGTATAAATCGGAATTATTGATTCCTATAAGATAAAAGGACAACATGAAAGTATCCCGTACCATTCTCATGCCGCGATAATCTGTTTGGTAATCACGTATCTTTTTTAATTGTTCGATGGTGACAGCCTTCTTTCGAGTTACTTCAGACTTGATTTTGAAACGACGGTAAGGGTATGAGGCCAACGGGATCACGTTGTCATCAATAGCAGCGTTAAAAACAGCTCGTATATTTCGGAGGTGAATAGATATTGTATTGGGTTTTAATCCTTCTTGTTGCATGCTGTTTTCGAAGCGGCGAAGCCACATGACAGTTACCTCTGAAAAGTGCAGCTTGTCGTTCTTTTCAAATGACTTGATTTTGTTAAGAGTTGCCTGGTAGATCTCTCCCGTACGTTTGTTCATGTTCCATTTCAGAACAATAAAGCCTTCAAAGAACGGGAAAAACACATCTGTAAATTTTGATTCACTTTTTAAAAAGGTTACAATCTGGTTAGCTGTCCAGTCCTGATAGTTGACACCTGCCATTTTAATATCATATTCCAGGATCTTTTTCTTAATCTCAATATTTATGTAATCAGCGTTGGGATGTTTAGATTTTACATTCCCTTTTGAAAAACAGGATGGATTGATATAAAACCTGGTTGGGATATCTTTACGGACCCCTTTGAATGAAAAGTGAATCTTGATATTTGTATCGCCGTTTTGTAACTCTTTACCTTTCAGTATGATTGCTTTGAATATCATATTATTGAATTATTAAATGTTGTGTTATTTAGAATTATTCGGTTACAACCTCCTCTATCGTATCGGCCAGCTGGGAGACCATGCTTAAGTTATTGCATATATCTGCGGGAATCCCTTCCTGGCAAGATGATTGAACGGCATAATTGAAAACCAATCTTAAATGTTTGTGCAGGTTTTCGGTGTACTTTATAAAATCTAAAAGCTCTTTTTGTTTTGGGGTGATGTCTGTAATGTTTTCCATAACTTTGAATGATTTATTGATTAATAAATGGCCCCGGAAGGTGTTCGCGTACCCGAAGGGGTTTTTTGTTTGAAATTGTGTTGTTCAGGATCATTTGGTGTTCGCTTCGCTCACTGTTGTTTTGCGCTCGCTCCGCTCACGGTGGTTTGGCCGGATTGGTGACCTGAGGTGATATTTTCTTTTTAAGTAGAAAGTCATTGAACGTTTTGTACTCCGGGTAAATCTGGCCGGAACAATTGACTGCCCGGGGGTGTTTTCGCTGGATCTTGTTGGTTAATTCCAATCCTGTCTGGTCATTGTCAAGATATAGGTAAATGAGTTCGTATTCGGGGAGAATTCTATAAAGTTTGTGAAGTGGTGAATGTTCGTTTAGTATTATTGAAGTAAATGGGGTTTCTTTTATTTTGTAAATTGTCAGAAATGACAAAAAATCATAAATATCCTCAAAAATGTTCAGTCCACTTTTGTTCCCTGGGAATGTGGTCATTCCGTACGGCTTTTTTTGTTCGGTTTGTCTCCAGTCTTTTCCTCCATAACTCATATCGTAACCACCTGAATCGTTTTTAACCGTAATCCCATAATGTCTTTTTACCTCCATTGGTTGGGTATATGGATGTTTCCAGATTGCTTCTTTGACGTAAAGGGCTGCAATTTGTGAAGGTATGCCCCGCATTTCAATATAGTCTATCAATGTTTTATTCTGTAGCGCGTTAATCTTTGTAATCTCAAAATAGCGACTGATATTGTGTCGGTGGAAACAATCAAAATCATTCTTTTTCATTGTATTACATTTTTTTGTTGTTTAAAAAATCATTGAAATCTTCGTATCCTGGATAAATTAAAGTTGATTGGTTGGCCGCATGGGGGTATTCCTCTATAATATGGTTGGTCGCTTCAATCCCGGCGGTACTGTTGTCTAAAAACAGGTTTATTTTGTCAAAATTTAAGGGTGTAGATAATAAATTTTTCAAATTTGCCAGGCTATTTAAAACAATTGTTGTTCCATTTAAGTGATCAGTATTTAACCAGGAAAGGCAAGAGAGAAAATCAAAAAAACCTTCGAAAATATTCAGTGCTTTTGTTCTCCCCGGGACTGTGGTTATTCCCTGAGGGCTGCTCGATCCTTTCCAGATTTGATTTCTTAAAGCATATCCGCCTAAGTCGTTTTTAAATGCAAGGGCAAAAAAGGACAATATTTTTCCGGTTTGCTTATTTGTCTCCGGTTCTCCGGTTTCTTTATTTTTCAGGATCCAATATGCTTCTTTTAAAAATTTGGTTCCTTTTGTTAATGTTATTCCCCTGGAATGAAGATAAAGTATAAGTGTCTTATTTTGTAGGGGTTGGATTTTCCTGATTTCAATACGCTCAGAAAGTTCTTTTTGCTCTCGAGAAAAAAAAGATGGCTGGGTTTGCGGTGTTGCCCTGGTCCCTGAAATTATTTCCAGGGCTTTTGATACCGGACAATTGTACATTTTTTGGACCAGGTCTACCAGTGTACCTCCTTCGTGGGTTCCGTAATCGATCCAGACGTTTTTTCTTTCACTTACGTTAAAACTCGGATTTTCGTCTTTTCTCAGCGGTGAGCAATAAAAAAAGCTTGAGCCGGAATTCTTTACCGGGTTTATTCCTCTCTCCTGGAGAAAAGAAACAATGCTGATTTGATTCGCTTGGTTACAGTTCATAACGATATTTTTTTTCTCGAAAGCAAAAAACCTTTTTTTTCATTTTGCTGAATCACGGTGTGCCCTTATTTTTTTGTTTTTATTATTGGTGTGTAGTATTTGCTTTTTTGTCGCACTTAATGCACTTTATATATTAATATATTGAAATACAGTCTATTATGCAGTCATTTTTTTGAAAATTCAAGGATTTTGTTATGTACTCAATGCACTGTTTAAAAATTTTCAAGTGCGTTAAGTGCATTAAGGCAATTTTGATTTTTTGATTTGTGCACTGTTTAAAAATTTGATATTGAAATATTTATATATTAAAGTGCATTAAGTGCATAAAAAAAAATAAATATTGGTACATAATTTTAAAATGGAAGTTCTATTTCTTTTTCACCAGCAGATTGATTCTCGTTATTATTAAAAAATAGTATCACATCATTGCCATTTGATCTTCTCTCTCGTGGCTCAGCTTTCAATGAATATTTTGCATATAGTTTGAGGTATTTGGTAAAATTTGCTGTTCTCTTTAGCCATATGTCAGTCGCATAATCTTCATAAACAGTAAGAAATTGCCTGTGCAACTCTTTTTTGATGTATTCGATATTGAGTTTAAACTCTCCATTTTCAACTTTTTCGTTCATGAATGTTACAAAATCAAGGTTTGTTTGACTGAGAAGTTTTCTTTTGTCCAGGTTGATTTGCTCGGCCTCGATTAGTCCATTTTTAAGAAATGAACTGAGGCAACTACACATGAAGTTGTAAAAACATTGCCATTCTTCGTTTTCCCAATCACGGAAAAACCAGCATTTAAATTCATCTTCCGGAGAATAATTGGCATTATAATGATCTGATAATTCAAACTCAATCACTCTATCTTTTGCGCTGGCCCCCTCGATCCTGAAAGTATCATTTGAGGAAATGAGCATTTTTGCCCTAATGGTAAAAGGCTGCAGGTTTTTTCTGTCAACTGTTATAACATCTGAAATGTCATTAAACAGGGTCTCAAAATCGAACCTTTTGCGTAGATCGTTCAAAAAAACAATTTGAGTATCAATATTTACAGAGGAATATTTGTGTTTATTTGTCGGATCAAAATCCTTTCCGGATATTTCGCAAACCATTTTTATTAGTGCGATTGCCCTTCCAAGTAATGTTTTCCCGCTTCTTCCTTCCGCATTTTCTGATATGGTCGAATCAGTTAGGTTGACCGCTTTCATTTTTGTCTCAAAAAAGCTGTGTAACAAGTACCCTATTAAGGTTTTGAGCGATTCAAATCTCTTATCATTTTGTCCGGAAATATTAAAAACAAATTTCGAGAACATCCCGTCTGTTGGGCCTTCGATAAAATCACGGGTTTTGATTTGGTTTTTGAATATGTGGCCTTTAAGTTCATTGTAATCATGGAGCTTATAACCGTCAGAGGAACACTTTACAAATCCATTTTTAAAATAAATGTATCCGGTTTCTTTATCGTCTGTATTGAATGACAATTGGGTTTCGGTTCCCAGGAGGCTTAATTTTTTTTCGTTAAAGTAAATGGCTGGAGAAGTGACAAATTTAGATAGCAGCTCTTCTTTTGTTATTACTTCAAGATCCTCATCTTTCAATGCTTTGATATGTTCCATTACAAAATCTTGGATCCTATGAATAGGCAATTCTTCTATTATGTGATCCTTTATTTTTACAAATACGTAGTCCTCATTTATGTCAAAGCGCCTAAATCCAGAATGGCGCAAAAAATAGATAAATGCCAGGTGATTAATTTTCCAAACATCGGATTTGCCTATTCTTTCGCTCCGCCAAAAAATGAAAATTTCGCTGGAGTTTGAATCCTGGATCTCTTGATCAGGAGCCTTTGTTGGAGGAAAGATATACTCTTCTTCTATGCAAACAGTTGTTTCGTCCTGTTCCATAATTTAGGCGTTTTGTTTCATCACCTCAATCAATTCTTTCCTCAAATAAAATTTTTTCCTACCCTGGCCGTGTTCTTTCAAAGTGCCTTTCTTTGTCCAGAGGTGCATAGTTGGATAGGAGACTCCTAAAAATTTACCAGCGTCAGACCTGTTCAATCTTTCGGATTCTTCAACGGGGTTTGTTTTAGCTTCGGCTTCGGCTTCTTTGGAGAACTCCTTGAAAGCCTCTTTGAGTTCTTGTTTTTCGATAACGTAAAATTCGGGTTTCATGATTTAATTAATTAAACGGGATTAATATATTCAAAATAGCTAATACAAATATACTATATAATTAATAATTACAAATTAATACAGAATTTTATTTTGATTAATTTTGATTAATTTTGAAATATGGATGAAGTATTTAAAAGAATTGCTGAAGTCAGAAAATCTAAAGGGCTAACACAAAAGGATATATGTGTTAAAATCTCTATGGCTCAAAATAGTTACAGTAAAATAGAAACTGGGATTACTGAACTAACGATAGATCATTTAATTAAAATTGCCGGGGCCTTGGGTGTTAGCGTGGTGTCGTTGATTGATCCAGAGGTTCAGTCAAAGGATTATTTTCAGGAATTGAACGCAAAAATTGAAGCACTGGAAAAAACAATCCAGGATAAAGATGAATTTATTCAGCTTCAGAAAAAACAGATAACCCAAACAAAATACTCTATAATTGTAGCACTAAGTGTCGCAGAACAAAGTGCTTTGTCTGAATTAGCTACTTCTTTCGAAGAAAAGAGGACTTCGCTGATCGAATCTATGTCTTTGGGTGTTACTGCGACTGCTTCAGCATATATAGATATGTTGAAAAACCATGAGATTTTGAGTGAAAAAGAAGTGGAATTGTTCTGCGAAATGGAACAAAGAGGGTTTAAAAAAATGATAAAACGTATCGAGAAATACAGGGCTAAAGACCCCCAAAAGCCAGAATAAAATTTTCCTTTGGGGTCCGGCCACAATTAAAATTGCGATGGAAAAAGTAGTAGTAACCGTAGAAGTGACCGACAATAATTATGCAGCATTCATTGAAAGCTTACCAGGGTGCATAAGTACCGGCAAGACATTTCGTGAATTAAAATCAAATATGGCGGAGGCCGTTGCCGGTCATCTGGAGGTCTCACGCGAATTTGGAGATGAAATACCTGAGCCATTTAACGGAGAATATGAATTGTCTTTTCGTTTTGATACGCAAAGTTTGCTGCAGCATTACCGGGGCATATTTACCAATGCAGCCCTGCAGCGCTTAACCGGCATCAACCAAAAACAACTTCAACATTATGCTTCCGGGACCAGCCGCCCCGGCCGGAACAGGAACAGCGGATTGAAGCTGCATTACACAGTTTGGGTGAAGAACTTCTGGCCGTGGAACTTTAGGCCGGCTTAACTCCTATCTGAAGATGGTAAATTATTTTTGAGTAGTTGATCAAAGTTAGTTGATCTACAAAAGCCCTTTGCCTTTTTATTTAGTTCGATAATGTCTAAATATCCCATATTCACAAGTAAGGTTAAATCTGTCCTGGCTGTCTGGTTTGAAATATTAAACCTATTTTCAATTTCCTTTACACTGAATAATAGATCTGGCTCTTCATATAACCACTTGATTATTAATGCCTGTCTTTCTCCAATACCTTTTATTTTTTGAAAATTAATCAGCTGCTTCTTTTCGTTTATCTTGCGTTGAATGTATTCTCTTAAGCTGTAGAACGCAAGTTGCATTGTTTTTATCTTGTAAGTAATAAAATAGGTAAGGTCATTCCCGTCAATTTCACTATAAATAAATGCCTGAGCATATTGCGTCTTGCTTTTGACAATAAGTCTGGATATAGATAAATATTCTGTAAGCCAGTATCCATTCTTCAATAAATACCAATAAAACAATGCTCTGGCCGTTCTACCATTCCCATCAACAAATGGATGAATGTAACCAATCATAAAGTGAATTATGCATCCTTTGATTATCGGATGAATGAATTGGCCATCATTTGAATTGAAAAAAACGAATAACTCGTTCATCAATAAAGGAATTTCATTAAAATCAGGAGGAGTATGAACAATCTCTCCATCAATAACATCGATGACATTAATTTCGTTATCCTCCCTGAAGCGCCCCTCATCATTATTGTCATCCAATGTTTGATTTGAGATCAATTTGTGAATTTCAAATAACCTTTCTAATGTGATGGGTTGATCTTTAATCTCAACTATGTGTTTTATTGTTTGGTAATTATTTACAATCATTTGCTCAGACTTATTTCGGGGCCGGTCATTTTTTCTGAGCATTTCTTTTGCCTTCTTACGAGTGGTCACAGCTCCTTCTATTTGGCTAGAGGCTATGGCTTCTTCCATTATTGAACTTATCAAATACCTTTTTTTATCATCATCCGGTATTACACTATTAGTTCCTAAATTGCCTCCAATATGTAAATCAAATTCATGTAATCCTTTCTGTATCAAATCAGTAAGATTATACATGAATTTATGACTTCCAAATGTCACAGGTTTGGCATGTATGGTTCGGCTTAATTTTAATACCGACCAAAACACACGGGGGTCGTCAGTTCCTAAATTCTTCTGATACTTTACTTTATCCCAATATAAATATCTGTCGTTTATGCTATTAATAACAGGCTGTAGCTCTTTGGCCATAAATAATTTAAGGCCTTCGGCAAATATTGGTTCCTCTGCCCAATCAGGTAGACTTTCAATTTTTCTCATTTCCTAATATTTCCTAATTTGTGATATATTTGGACATATTGCAAATATAGTTAGTCTTTATAGTATTTCCTAATTTTTCAAATATTAGGACATATTTGTAATAAAATGGTTAAAGTCCTTCAAAGGCTTTTAACAATTTCTCCTTTTTCGCATCGGTTGAGATTTGCAGGTACCTTCTCAAAGTCTTCTCCCGGGTGATCCCGGTAATGGATTTGATCATCTCGATATCCAAGCCACGATCATAAGCCAAACAGATAAAAGTTTTCCGGGCGGTGTGGGTCCCTATCAGTTCATGCTTGGGCTTAAATTCCGTTATGGTGATATTCTTTTCAAAGGATTTGGACTCAGTTAGCGTGTCAATTTTTGCCTCTTTGCAGCAATCTTTGATGTAATCATTGAGCTTTTGATTGGAGAATTTTGGCAAAAGTTTGTGAGGATCCGGATAACGTTCAATGATGGATTGTACACCCGGGAAAAGAGGAATAATAACTTCCCTGTTTGTTTTCTGGGTAGTGGTTTTGATCATCCCATTGATGATATTGTCTTTTGTGAGCCTCTCGATGTCGCAATACCTTAAGCCGGTAAAACAACCAAAGCAATAAAAATCCCTGGCCTTTTGCAGTTTCTTATTTTCAAAAGGATGATTCAGTAGCAGCTGCAGTTCCTGAAAAGTCAAATGTACGATGCTGCCTTCTTTTTCCGGGGCTGAGAAATCTTTATAGGTTGTATTGCTGTGGTACTTTCGTTTTAGGCTCCAGGTCATAAAAGCCTTGAACTTGTCGGTAATGGCAGAAAGATAATTGTACCCGTGTTTATTCGTGACAAGTACATCTTTTTTCAGTTTGTCAAAGAATACCAGGTCAATACTATCGAAGGTCATTTTGTACCCGGTTTCTGTTTCGAAGGTTTTGAGATAGTTTCTTATCGTTTTCCGGTTCCTGATGGTGTTAGGCGCTTTCTCCAGTTCCCCGGTCTTTAAAAACTCCTCGTAGGCTTCCCACAGATCCTTTTTAACCGGGTTAAAAATTAATTTCTGGCCACTGAAATACTTTTGAACTACTTCCTGGGTAACCTGAATCTTGTGTAGGGTACAATCCCGGAAGTACTTTTTTGCATCGCTTTGATAGGTGTCTAAAAATGAATTTGTGTCTTCATAATCATTGTCCTCTTCGTTGGGCCGGGGAGGGCTAACCCTTTGCTGCTTTTTGTTCCAGTACCGGGGCTTAACCTTCCCTACCGTTTTCCAATTGTTTTTGCTGTCGGTGGCAATATTGGCTTTGATGGGCGCAAAACCTTTTGAATCGACCTTGTTTTTGTCAATGTAATACTTTAGATTTGGCATAGAACCCGGTTTAATGGTTGTAAAGTTACAAAACATCCCGGCCAAAGGGAAAGAAAAGGGGAAAGAAATTTGTAAACAATAGTAATTAC
>JAMDDG010000157.1 GCA_023488865.1 Bacteroidota bacterium
TTCTACTCATTCTTTGGCACCTGCAAAAAGAACAACGTGAATCCGTATGAGTGGCTCAAAAAGGTATTGGAAATAATCCCGGAATATCCGGCCAATAAAATCGGGGACTTGTTACCCCAGAACCTCATACTTTAATCCCTAACATTTTTTTCGTCCAAACTCACAACATAGCCATCAGAGGTCAAGATGGGTTGGTAGGACGGATACTTTCATCCAAATATCATTACTGATTTATTTTGCCCAAAGTTGAGTTCTCTCAGATATATCGAACTACCCTCCCGGTTTTACATTTTAGCAAGTTCAACAATAATCTTATCAAGCAACAGGATGCTGTTTTTCCGCTTTATGCACTGTTTGTAATATTTCGAGAACTGGTTAGTCGCGACTATTTCGTATATAAATTCCGTTACCCTTCAAAAAATAGGGGTATTTAATGCAAATTTTTGTTTATAGATTTGTTGAAATCTTATAAACACCAAATGAATGAACAGGATTTTATCGGAAAAAAGGCTTCCTTTATTTTTCATGACTATGATGGATCTGAAATTAATCGAGTCGGTATAATAATTGGATTTGAAGATTATATCATTGAGAGCGGTAGTTACTTGGTTAAGATTATTTGCAGTGATGGAAATGAATATTTGGAACCACTTGATTCTTTAATCTTGATAGAGGAAACGGAATAATTCAATGCCCTCCGACTGTATCTATGTATAGCACGGTGAGTTTTTGAGATTCTATACCCGTCTTCCAGATGAGGCAATTAACAAATCTGATCTAGTCCGTCATCGAATGAAAAAACTAAACATTTCCACTCGATCTTGTAAATCAGAATACTTCTCGTATTAATTATTCCGAATTTGGTAATATGTATAGAATGTTACGAATTATTTCTTTTTCTATGCCCCAGTTCAGCGATGCGATTAGTTTATCATACGTTATATGATATTCTTGATTCTTGATTTTCGTCAGCCAATTTACATTACCCCCTGAAGAAGCTTGTGCAAACCAGACAGGAATTGATTGTGCGTATACAAATTCTGTCGAAGAGAGGGTGAAGCTGGAAATAATATGTGTATCAGTCACTACAGAACTTTCATTCATAGGAAGTGAAAAAAAGAATGAAAACAAATCGGAATCAATATCTTTAATCTCTATTCCATCTTTACCAGTATAATAAATTGATTCTACAATAGCTTGCCATGATATTTTATCACCTTTCTTGTCAATTATTTTGTCTTTTCTGAATTTGAAGTGAACCCCTATTTCAGCATAAGGAACTACACAGTAATCTCCAGCCAGTTTTGATATTAAATTTTGACAAATTGCAGTGGAAAAATCAATTTTGTAATTGGTAAAGGGATTTTTAAAGTGCTTTAATTCGAACAATGTCCAGATGTCGATACTACGCCATTTCCAGGCAATTAATATCGGGATACCTGTCACACGAGAATAATTAATAAGTCCTTGATAATAAGTATTTGTCCAACTAAGTTTATCGTCCTTGCTTGTCTTAATTTCGATTAAATACGATTTTTCTACTCCGTTGTCATTAAATACGACAAAAAGATCAGGAATTGTGAAATTCCTCTTTGCTGACGGTACAATGAGCATTTGATCGAGTTTGTGAATTAATGAGCATTTCCCCAACCAATTCAAAATATAAATAAACTCTTCTTCCTGTACTAATCCGTTGTTTAATTGCTTGACTCTTTCGACCAATGTGTGTGGATCACTATCCCAACCAAGTTCATTTAAAACTGATTGAATTGTCCGCGCTTGGTCGTCAATGCTATTAGATTGTATCATGATAAAATTTTCCGCTGTATTTTGATCATAAATGAATTCCTTTTGAAATATTGACCAATACTTACAATAATGTAGAGAAGCAGTTCGTTTCCAAACAATAACTATTTGTTGTTTTGGATTAATGATATCGAAACATTGATTTTATGTTTTTCAACCACAATAGACATTTCAGTGATCATCATATTAGCTATTTTTCCTGATCAGAAACATTAATATTTCCCAGCTAGTGCAGATCTGTGATCCGATTCAATACTTCCATCATCCCTGCTATATAAAGTAACTGTCGGAGCTGGCGGAAGAGCTCATAGAGATTACAAATCTCTGATTAAATGGTGCAGATTGCAAATCCGCACCCGCGGCCAGCCAGCTTTTAGGCATATCCTGATGCGCTGACTATTCAAGCCGAAGCATCCATTACACCAGCACAGTCTTCCGTTTTTCACAACATAACTTAGCTTATTGTGAAACCTTGACAGATTATTCCGCTGCAAATTTGCAGCGGAATAATCTGTCAAGGTTTTTTTTGGGCTAATTCTTTCAAGTTTCGATGTTTCATTTTCTTGGATTGCTTTACTTGAAAGCCAAATAATCCATTAGATAATTTATGCATAAATAAGTGAAAGCTGTTAATGTCAGTATTGTCGAAGACTGTTTTATTTAGATTTACTCCAACAAACCAAGAATATAATAATTCAACATTAGTCAATTTTGCATGACATAGGTTTGCATGGTTAAAAATCGCGTATCTAAAATTAGAATCAACTATTTGAGAGGAGAATAAGTCTGCAGATAGAATAGTATGCAAAAAAGAAGAACCCGATATTCTAATCCTGCTCATATCAGCACCAGAAAAATCAGCATAGTCAAATGTTGACTTATGAAATACCGCATTTTTGAATACACAGGAACCTATATCCTTATTTTTAGATAAATCAACATAAAATAAATGTGCACGACTGAAATCAGTATTACTAATTTTAGCTCCTTTAAAATTCACATTTAAAAACTTTGCATCATTAAAATATGAATTTTCAATTTTTGAATTATAAAAATTAACCTCTCTCAGATGTGAATTTTTAAAACTTGCACGTCTTATTAATGCATCCGTAAAATCTAAACTACAAGTACCATATTCAATATTTTCAAATTTTGTTTCAATCAATTCACATCCGCCAAAATTTGCATCAGTGAGCATATTCTCATTTAGGTTTGCACCATAAAGATTCGATCCGCCAAAATTTACTTTATCACCTCTTATACCTCGCAAATTAGCATCAGTAAGATTCGAATTTGAGAAATTTGAACCGCTTACATAAGACTGATTTAACTTTGCCCCACCTAAATAAGCACGAACCAATTTTGCATTTGTAAGAATTACATACGCCAGGTTTGCTTCACTAATTTTAGCATATGAAAGATTCGCATTTGAAAGATTGGCATGGGCTAAATTTGCAAAATATAATTGGGTATATGAAAGATCAGCATTAGACAAGTTTGCCTTGGTGAGATTTGCACAACAGAGATCCGCACCAGTGAGGTCGGCATTTGTAAGATTTGCTTCACAAAAATTAGCATAACGTAGATTTGCACCAATTAATTTAGTAGATGATAGATCTACTTGGTAAAAATTTAAACCTTGTAGTTTTGCATTAGATAAGTCAACTCCATTCAATTTCACATTTTTAAGATTAGGAATAAACTTATTTCCATTTTCTAATGATCCATCATCAGAATAATGGCCTTGCAATAATTTCAAAATAATTTCTTCATCACTCATATTAATAACTTTATAACTGTTTAAATCTAATTTGCTGTCAGTAACCTTCGATGATTAATATCGTTCCAATCTCTATATTTATACAAAATAGGAGGTAATTCTATTTCGTTAAAACCAACTTCTTCGATCTTAAAATTTGTAATATTCATTTTAAGTTAGTTCTGATTAATTGCATAATGACTTCATTTTCCGCTTCTTGTCGAAAAATGAGAACTTCAGCCAAATTCGGTTCAATCTTAATTGCTTTGTCAAAATCTGCCACCGCTTCTTTGAATTTTTTGAGTTCCATTTTTGCTTTACCCCTGATAAGATATGCCTCCGCACATTCCTTGTCCATTTTTATGGCATGCGTGCAGTCCCTAATCGCACCGGAGAAATCTTTCATTTCGAATTTTGCCGATGCACGGCCGGAATAGGCATCGCAAAAATATGGGTTGAGCTGTATATTCAAAGTATAATCATCAATGGCAGCGGAAAATTCGCCTGATTCTTTTCGTAAAGAGGCTCTGTTGAAATAGGTTAAGTCGAGAAAAATTTCTACATCCCCCATGTCTTCAGAATCCAGCTGATTGCCCATTTCAATGATTTGATTGTAATCGTCATTAGCGCCTTGCAGGTCGCCGAGAGAATGTTTCGCAATGCCTCTGCAGTAATAAGCTTCAACAAAATCCGGATCTATTTTCAAGGCCTGATTGTAGTCTTCAATAGCGCCGGGATAATCCTTTAAATCCCAATCCTTTAGTTTGCCCCTCTTAAAATAGGTTTCTGAATTGCCCGGTTTTAGTTTAATTATTTTGGAGTAGTCGGCGATGGCTCCGGAATAATCGTGGAGCGCATCCTTTATTTTGGCATTCTCTTCATAGGCCTCTATATTCTCCGGATCAATTTCCAGCAAAATTGCGAAGTCCGCAAGCGCTCCCTGGAAGTCAGACAAATGCTTTTTCGCCAATCCCCTGCCAAAATAGGCATCCGTTAACAGCCCGTTGATAATGTCCTGCACGGCACCATCGACTTCCAGAGAATGAGATTCCGCATCAATATTTTCAAAACCAACCTCGCCTTCAATATATCTCCTGATGTATTCAACTGTGCTTAAAGGCTCTAATTCAATTACTTTGGTGAAATCTTCGATGGCGCCGGCTTCATCACCGATACCGGATCTGGCGCCACCTCTTGCCAGGTAGGCTTCCCGGCAGGCCGGATTCAATTTGATCGCCTGTGTAAGATCGGATCTTGCACCAGAATAATCCGAACGTCTTTTTTTTGCCTTACCTCTTTTGCAATAAAGCAGATAATTGTTTGGATCTGCTTTTATGGCTTTGGTGTTTTCGATCACTGCAAGTACGTAATCACGTATATAGCCATATATGAAATCTTCCCCCTGGAAAAAGGATTTTAGGGCAGGATCTATTTCGAGGGCATCGGAAAAATCCTCAATGGAGGTTATATAATCTCCAGCTCTATTTCTAACCAAAGCCCTGTGGAATAGTGCAGTCTCATCATTTGGTTTCAGCTCAAGAGCCTGTGTGAAATCTGTAATTGCTCCAACATAATCATAAACCCTTTTCTTTGCAAGACCTCGATTAAACCAGGTAGAGGCGTCTGAAGGATCAATTTCTATTGCTTTGGAATAGTCTTCCATCTCACCGGAGGTGTCATTCAGCTTGTTTCTGGCAAAACCTCTGTTGTTGTAAGCTGCAGCATTGTCAGGTTCTGCTTCAATTGTTCGGGTAAAATCTGAAATGGCACCCGCATAATCACGAAGGAGAATTTTTTTAATCCCTTCGTTAAATGAAATGGATGCTGTTTCCATAAGTCAGTGTGCAGGTTTATGGGAACGAATGTATCCATAAATTGGGTGAAATACAAAAGATTTGATCAAAAAATATACCTAAATTTAAGTGATCTTCCAGCTGGTGTGATTATCCGAACAAGCCCCCTGGGCTTCAAGGTAAATAGCCGTGATTGAAACTCATTGAATAGATCAACAAATGCGACCACACACCTCATCCACGCCGGGTTTCAGTGTTTCGTTGTCAGAAAATTAGTGAATTGAAGGGCAGCGTTTCGGGAGAAATGAATATTTTGATGATCAAAAAATGACAAAATGAGTAGTATTAAATTATTTGAGAGCAAGCAAATTCGTACGGTTTGGAACGAACAAGACCAAAAATGGTACTTCGTTGTAGAAGATGTTGTTTTGGCTTTAACAGACAGCAAAGACCCAAAGCAATATATAAAACGAATGCGCCAGCGTGACGATGAACTCGCCAAAGGGTGGGTACAATTTGTACCCACCCTTCTGGTGGAAACTGCAGGTGGTAAACAACGTATGGGTTGTGCGAATGCAAAAGGTCTTTTGCGAATTATTCAATCCATTCCATCCCCTAAAGCAGAACCATTTAAGCTATGGTTGGCGCAGGTAGGCTCCGACAGATTAGATGAAATAGAAAATCCGGAATTAGCCACACAACGAACGCGTGAACTATACAAAATTAAAGGTTATCCCGATGACTGGATTGAGAAACGGATGCGAAGTATCGCAATTCGAGAGGAGCTGACAGATGAATGGAAAAACAGAGGCGTAAAGGAAGAAATAGAATATTCAATACTCACAGCAGAGATTTCAAAAGCAACTTTCGGTTTGACACCATCAGAGTATAAAAAAGTCAAAGGACTGAAAAGTCAAAACTTGCGTGATCACATGAATGACCTTGAATTAATCTTTTCAATGCTTGGGGAAGCATCCACAACTAAAGTAACCAGGGCTAAAAATGCAAAAGGGTTTATTGAGAATAAAGTTGCTGCACGAATTGGAGGTAAAATAGCTGGAAATGCTCTAAAGGAATTAGAGAAAGAAAGTGGTGAAAAGGTGATAACATCAGAAAATTATTTGCCGGAGAAAAAGAAAACGCAAGAATTAAAAAAGGGATCAAGAAATTTTGGCACTCCGTTGACTGGAAAATAGCATATTCAAGTTCAGCGCTTTTCAGCCTTGCATTCCTTCCGTCCGTAAAGGCCTAATCCCTATTTTCAGAATTCTACCACGGACGGCGTGGCTGGGTTCATTTCGAAAATGAATCAGCTGTAATAGAGCGTGTCTGCACTCAATTCCTGATCGTTTGGCCAGGCGATAAAATAGCCGTTGTTTTTTGTATGCATTTCAAACATTAGCGGAAAATAACTGCTTTCCATTTTGCAGAAAGGCAGGAAATTGCCATATTTGATAAAACTTTATACCGATGGGCACAACAGACATATTAAGGAATGATATCATCGACAAACTTTTGACAATTTCTAATAAGGATTATCTCTCAGCGCTTTATCAATTGGTTAATTCCAGTTCGGTTGATCAGGACACTGTGCAATTAACCGAGGAACAAGTTTTAATGCTCCAATTAAGTGACAACGACATTAAAAACGGAAAGTTAATTTCTCAGGACCAATTAGATAAAGACGATTTGCAATGGCTAAAAGGACTGTAGTTTGGACTGAAACAGCCGCCAGACAAAGAACAGCATTCTGGGATAATCGGCAAGATCCCAAAACCCTTTTAGAAATAGTCGAACAACATCGGGAATAAATCAGCTGTAATAGAGTGTGTCCGCACTCAATTCCTGATCGTTTGGCCAGGCGATAAAATAGCCGTTATTTTTCACCTGTTGAAAATAGCCCGGGTCTTTGAGTTGTGAAAATATACCCTTATTAAAGTACTTCTTGAGATCGACCAATTTTGTCTTACCATCTGAAAACTCAATAAAAAGGCTGTTTTCACCAGCAATCTGTATGTTTTTAATTGTGTTCATTATTTCAGTGGTTTAATTTTAAATGTTTCCTTTCCTTCGGTTGCTAATTTCCAGTCAGCCATTAATTCATCCCGATGAATTTCTATCCAGGCCTGAACTATCCGTAATTTTTTAGAAGGTATCTCTCCTGTCAATTTTTCTGCGGTTTCAATATCAATTACTGCCACTTCTCCCTGATATTCCACATGGATATGTGGCAAACTGAGCCTTTTATCATCGAAATGGAACATACGGACGATAATACCATAAAACATTGATATGACAGGCATTTTTTTTACAAATTTAGAAAATAATCCCACCGTTTACAATAGTTTCCTTCAGCGTTTTTTTGTATTGCCCTGCTCCTCAGGATATGTCTAAAAGTTGGCAATAGCCGGTGCCGATTTGCAAGTGTCTGCCAATTGTGTCAATTTTTAATTTAAAAATTGAAAGGATATTCCATTGTACTTAAAATACAAAGTTATTAACTGATGAATATGTGAATGATGTAAATCTTTTCAGAAATTGTGTAACGATTCTGCTATGGCAGGCTGATACTTTTACACTGTAATGAATCTCACCGGTAAGTCCAGTCATGATTGCAATTTGTCCGTTCAAATTTTGAAAAGATCAAATTATTTAATTCAAATTAAGATGAAACGAGCCATCACAAATTATTTGGCCTACAAGAGAATGTTTATTGGCGAGTTCCATCTGTCCACTGAAAACAAAATTATTAAAAGATGAAATGAGCCATGGAAAATTTTTTTGCACACAGGAGAATGATTATCGGCGAGTTCCATATGGCAATTAAAAAACAAATTATAAACATATGAAACTAAAAATTAAGCAATTAGCCATAGTGCTTGCATTGAGCATAGCTGCATTGATCTTTCCAAAATCAATCTCAGCGCAACAGAATAATGTCAATTTTCAGATCTTCTATGATGAGCTAAGCCCTTATGGAGATTGGGTTGACTATCAAAATTACGGCTATGTATGGGTCCCTAATGTTGGACCTGACTTTGTTCCTTATTCAACGGCAGGTTATTGGACACTTACCAACTATGGTTGGACGTGGGTGTCGGATTACGAATGGGGATGGGCCCCTTTCCATTATGGCCGCTGGAGTTATGATAATTATTATGGATGGCTCTGGGTACCTGATAATGAATGGGGCCCTTCCTGGGTGAACTGGCGCAGGGCCAATGGATATTACGGCTGGTCGCCGATGGAACCCGGTTTTAGTATCAGTCTTAGTTTTAACAGGCCATACAATAGATACAACGACCATTGGATGTTTGTGAGAGATAGGGATTTCGAGAGACGCGACCTCAACAGCTATTTTGTGGATCGGTCTGTCAATGCCATGATTATTAGAAACTCTACAGTTATCAATACCGTCTATATTGATAATAGCAGGCATACTACTTATGTTACCGGACCTGCAAGAGATGATGTACAAAGAGTTACAGGCCGAAGGATTAGTCCGGTTGCTATCCGTGAAAATAGCCGGCCAGGTCAGGAGATGGATAATGGTCAGTTAAGATTGTATAGGCCGCAGGTAGTGAAAAACGTTGGGTCTGGCAACAAACCTGCTCCCAGAAGAATCGAAAATCTGGAAAATGTAAAACGACCCTCCGAAAGAAAAGTCCAATCTCAACAGCAGAATAATACAAGGCAGCTGAACATCAACAGGAACCAGCCAATCCAACAGCCACAGCAGACAGCCCCGGCAGGCAACAAGGAGAGGCAACAACAGCAGCAACAACAGAATGATTCAAGGCAGCAGAATATCAATAAGGCGAAACAGCAACAGCAGCAACAACAGAATGATACAAGGCAGCAGAATATCAATAAAGAGAGACAGTTGCAACAACAGCAGCAACAACAGAATGATACGAGGCAGCAAAATATCAACAGGGAGAGGCAGCAACAACAGCAACAACAACAAAATAATAATACAAGACAGCAGAACATCAACAAGGCACAACCTGCACAACAGCCACAGAAAGCTGCCCCTGCTGGTAGCAACCAAAGGCAACAACCGGCTAAAGTAAAATCTCAGAAGCAAATAACGAGAGAACAACTCAGAAAACGCCAACCATAAAAGGATAAAAGCAGAATGATTAATATTTTTAGTTCAACTTTATGTTATACTTTGCCGGAAAAATAGTTGCCGTTATCAAATGGTGTTTACTTACTTTGCTTGTAATTGTTTGTCTCGTTTTTACTGGTTTTTCGCAACAAACAGTGGTACAGGAAGAGGCCATCGTACAAAGATTTTATCTCCAAACCCATCAACAACTTTTTTGGTTTTCATCCGATGAAAACTTAAAAAAAGCAACAGAATGGCTCCTGATGATTGAGTCGGCTGATCATTTAGGCATTGTTTCGAGTAAACTTCAGTCCGATCAGATCAGGTTGGCCTTACTGAGCAACAATACGTTGGACTCTGTATATAAAGAGCAAAGAGACAGGCAAATAACAGGCTTGGTTTTAAATTTCATCAAAGAACTTCAGGAAGGTAATATCAAATTTGATTATGATGAGGTCAATGTCTCGCGGGATTCTTTGTATATTAATCAGTTGCTTAATTCAACCCCTACGGAATTGGTTTCACAAACAGTTTTACGTCTCGAAAGCCGGGACCACGATTTTCTGGTTTTGAAAAAATTTCTGAATGATTCCATCACAGCGAAGGACTCAATAAAGTATAAAAAAATAGCCCTTGCCATGAATTACAGGAGGTATTTCGCGGTTAATCACCCATCGGAATACATTGTTGTAAATATTCCGGCAACCGGGGCAAACTATTATAGAAATAATTTTCTTAAGCTTAAAATGCGTACCGTGGTAGGCAAGAAAGATAGCCCCACTCCTACTATTGCCTCTTATGTTACAAATATTGTAACTTTTCCTCACTGGAATGTTCCCCATTCAATTGCTGTAAAGGAACTTTTACCCAAAGTACAGAAGAATGAGAATTACTTAGAACAGAATAATTATGATGTAGTTAATGCCAAAGGGAAAGTTATTGATGACTCCGAACTGAAATGGAAAAGCTACGATGAAAACAACTTCCCCTATTTTTTCCGTCAAGCTACGGGATCACGCAATTCTTTAGGCCTGTTAAAATTTAATTTACAAAATCCATTCAGTATATTTTTGCATTCTACAAGCTGGCAGGGTGCTTTCTCCAAAGATTTCCGTTTTTTAAGCCATGGGTGCATCAGGTTGGAAAAACCATTTGAACTTGCCAAATTACTAATCCCAGACAGGATTGATATCAAAGAATTAAAGAGAGGAAAGAAAAACACCGAATCGAAAACGATAAAATTACCGCTAAAAATACCGGTCTTTATTATTTATAACCCTGTGATTGTTGTTGGCGACAAAGTGACTTTTTTACCGGATGTTTACGGACTAATTAAGTAAGGAAGAACTGTGAATATAATTGTTATCAGGATTAT
>JAMDDG010000201.1:0-7011 GCA_023488865.1 Bacteroidota bacterium
ATTGAAATATCTTACATATTGAACCAAATCCGGAGGATTTGCATGTTTGTATAAAATCATATTACGAATAAGAGGTGCGACCCCGTCCGGGGTCGAATGTCCCTATTCCCGATTGCTTCTACAAACATATGATTCCTCTGGAATCATAATCATCGATTGATCTTACCTTTTTAACCAAATCCGGAGGATTTGTATATTTGTAGAAAATCATGTCGTACATGAGAGGTGTGACCCCAGCGGGGTCGAATCTGTCTTTATAGGAATTTTTTCTGCAAACATGCGATTCCTCCGGAATCAATGAGCAATATTTCTCCATTTTGGTGTATTATCGCACCATGGCGGTATAATTTCCACCAATTTGTTGCATTGTTACACCATTTCGGTGCGATGACGCACCAAATTGCTGCGATCAAGCACCGTGGCGGTGCAATTTCCACTGGTTTGGTGCAATATCGCACTGATTTGGTGTGATGACGCTCCGAGACAGTGCAAATAGGGAGCGGCGGCCCGAAGATCACCCTTCACAATTAAAACTTATCTTTTTATCAAAGAACGATAATCAAAAAAACCTCCGGTTCCCGGCACCGGAGGGATTTCCGGTTATTTTACTTCAACCGCTTTCATCGGCTGAGTTTTCTGTTTAAAAAGCTTGCCCAGCTCGTCGACAATGGCTTGTGAGCCGGGGATACCGAGTTTCACGTTCATCTTGGCTTTGTCGTAAACCAGACGCGCCACTTTGAAGGCTTCGGCCCCGGCCAACTGCTTGGTATCGCGTACCGATTCGAGCAATTGCTCCAGCTCGTTTTCCAATTTGAAAAGGAACGAATAGAGATCGACATCGTTCGGGGCGCCTGCAAGCAGGCCCAATCCCGGGTCGAGTTCTGTGTTGCGGACCGCCAATTCGATACTTTTTTCGACAAATGGCCTGCGGCCATCGTCGACTTTCATCATCGAATCGCGCTCAATTTTAGATAGTTTAATCAAAAACGGAAGTCCGGTTTTGACATTCCTGACTGCCTGAAAAATCGACTCTCTGTTTTCAGGAGGGAGTACAACATTAATTCGATTGTCCATAACATAAGTATTAAACGGTTATTAAAAGGGTTTTTATTCAGACCGCATCCGGGAATGCGGGGGGAATCTGGAGGTGCTAAGGTTCAAATTGTCCATATCCGACATTGGTTTTTGCACCGATGCCGAGGGTTTTGATGATTTCCTGAAATAACGACCTTTTTTTATCTGCATCAAGTGCCGGTATAACCAGACTACCTTCCAGCTTAAACCGGAATTCGATAATAACATTGGGCATTATCTTCAGAAACTTTAGCGGATTGGGATTACTGAACGGATCAAGTTCAGGATGATCTCTGTCCTTGTTCTTATGAGGGGTTATATAGTCTGAACCCAGCAGTCGTTTTGTAATTCCAATGTTGTTTGCTGTAATTTCCAAAGGCACTGCATCGAAAAAGATATCACACTCGTAAACCGGAACAGGCTTAATGATTATTTGTCCGGGATTCTTTTGATCGGTTTTTTTCCGTGCACCATCAAAGATATCACGCTCAAGTTCATCAATATCGACCTCGCCAGTTATGCCACACATTTTTTCAAGGAGTTCTTTGATCCAGTTTTCTTTTTCAAGTTGATTGGCTGGAACCTTTTTGGGAACAACCACCCGTTGCGGGAAAGCACTGCGGAGTAATCCCTTTACCGATGAACCTGGAATGATTGGCATACCAGAAGTATAGTCGAAGAAAAAGCCAATCTTGAAAGCCTCTTTACTCAATTCTTCCGATGTTCCCTTTTTCTGTTCGTGAGTATATCCTGTACCCATTACCATTCCGGGATATGTTGTTGTAAAATGAAGAACTTTCGAATTTGATATTGCTGATGGAATGTCTAACAATGGGGTATTACAAATTGAATTGTTAACCCCTTGCATAGCTTGTTTGGTTACAACAGAGCCGTCGTAATATTTTTTGTAATACAACCAGCCTGTATTTGATCCACTGTTATTTTCGATAAATGTTGCCATAATGGTTATTCCTCATTTTCGTTATCAAAATTGAAAGTGCGCAATACAAGCTTTAAGGCAATAACCGATTGGGCTATATTGTTCCTGACTTGTCTGTTACGTCTGTTAGGCTCTATGAACTCAAGGAATTGAGAAATTTGTCCAGCTGTTGTTGAGTTTTCAATCTTATAAATTTCAAAAATCAGATCGGCTATTTTGGCTTTCTTCGCATCTGTATAATATGATATAACCGTTGCATAAAGACCCGGTTGCACCATGCTGCCGCCAAATGCTGAAACATATCCATTGTAAACCGATGGGACTTTCCCATTCTCAATTAGTCCCCCTGCATTTGTGGCAAGTACAACTTGAGCAGCTTCTAAATACTTATCATTGATTTTCATTGCTCTGAGGTATTATTGGTGAAACAAACCAACCGGCCAAACTAATTTTACAGAACCCATAACCGATACTGGCATTTGCACCAATTTGCACCGGATTAAGCTGGATGATCCTGATGAAGTTTTCCAATTCAGAATCGGATTCAGGATACAACACACCAAACCAAAACCGGGTTTCGCTGGGCAGAACTTGTTCGTACCATAAGTTTGTGCTACGCCCATCGGCCAGATTATTCCGTGCAATTACAGGAAGGTGAAAATCGCTCACTAATTCAGCAAACTCAATGTCCTTCACAATAGCCAATTCATTACCGGCAATATCATTTAATTGTAATAGATTGGGAATTGCGGTTCGGGGTTCAGCCAAAATATCGGTCTCTTCCAAAACAGAAACACCAGTATCAAAATGAATGGCCTTATCATTTCCAATCAAAGTGCTATTAATGCTGTTTAACGCATTTAAATATTCCGGTTTCAATTCGGATTTATACATTACTGAAGCATCTTTGAAATTTGAAAGCAAATAGGGACAAGTGGTTCGATAAAACAGCCGTTTGTCGCTCCTTACAGGGATACTTAACAAATCGGCTTGCAGGAACCGATATTTGCCAGGTTGTTGCTTTATTTCTGGTGCATTTGGCTTTACAATTTCCGTTTCCTCATTTTCGATGGAATCTTCTCTAGCGAAGCCAAATACATGAAACAAAAAATCGTGTATTCTTTCTTTTGACCAGAAAGAAGCATCCTCTTCTTTTAGATAGTATCGAAAATACTCCCGGATAGCGCCTTTCAGGCTTGAGCTATAAATGCAGGGGAAACCGGTTAGAGGATCACGCTGCACCATATTGTCGATGATTCCATAGTTTTGTGAGCCACTGCCCACGTGAAGGTTTGTTTTTGCAGTAATGGTAAATACCGCAACCTTGTAATTGAATTCTGGATTTGGTGTATTCATAACTGATGATATTTTTCTGTTTCTATTTTATAATGGTTATAGCCAATTATTTTGAATGATTTCTCTTGGTTAATTAATTTGATTGCATCACTTATTGAGCTCTTATCAGCAAAATAGAGCAGTGATCCTCTTTTAATCAGATAGGAAGGAGTTGATTGGGAAAATCCCTGTTTCCGTTCTCCCCTTACATAATATTGTTTCGTGGTGTCGACCTTTGCGACGAAATTTCGGAATCTAACAGTCGATCCATTCACTAAAACGGGCAAAAGATAAAAACGTTCTTCATCGCTAATAAAAGTATCGCTGGTAAACAGTAGCTTGTAAACTTCATTTTTTTCTAAATCAGGAATATCAGGAAGAGCATCAATCGGCTCATCATCGATAATTGGCTCAACTGATAACAGAAAGACCGATTGTTCGCCTCCCATTGTAATGTACCGTTCTGTTGAATCAAACTCAAACCCTTTAGTTTCGTCCCACTCCATTTTGAGTGAGAATTTCCAATCAGCATCGAGCATCATTTTTTTATTGATGACAGGTTTTGTTTTATCGGCTATTACCACAGTTTCTTGGAGTTCGCGGAAATACTGTTTGTAATAAGCATTCGATTTGGTATTTCCTTCCCATGCCTTTTCAATGCCAACTCGCCCAGTTCGTTGAATTACCTTATCCACGGCAACTACATATTTTGACGGTACTGAGCCAGAATCAATTTCTGTCTCAGCTGGGTAGTGATTTTCGCAGATCAAAAATTCCCTGAATTCATTCTTTTCAATCCATGATTCAGGAATAAAAGTAGGACTAATTGCCTCTTTTCGATAAATCAGATGGGCAAAATGATTTTTTGGAACCAGAGCTTGAACGTATTCGCCAGGCCCTACACCAGCCATCTCTAACCATGCTTTACGCACAGGATAGGCTTTATCTTCATTGAAACAAAAAAAATCCCTGCTTCGGAAAAGAAACAAGTTATTCTCTTTTTGTAGTTGCAACGCTGAAATTTGCCTAATTGCCCCATATCCATCCACATTGTTAGAATGAAAGCTACTGTCTCCTATAAGTTTCCGGGCATCTGTTTTTGCACTGTCGGGAATGGAAAGAAACCCTTGTTGTGCCAATGCCTGATAACGCAGCATTCCAAGAATGGCAGTTTGTTGCGGGAACAAGGCCGATTCCAGATAATAATTTCGCTTATTTCCTAGTTCTGTTACCTGTTCCATCCCCCAGAAATAGGGCGTTACAGGTTTTAATGTAATGTTGTATTTCATAGGATTATTCTTTTTCGTTACTTCTTAGAAAATGGATGAAGCGTAATGTGCCATAAAGAAGATCGTAGTTGTAATCGTTCAATACGGATGGTGAATTTTGATCAGCCAACATCACAATAAACTCTTCCAATGATTCATAAAATGAGACATTGGCTTTGTAGTTCTCGTTGAAATTGTTCTTGAAGAAGTTCTTTACCCGCTCAGCATCACCACTAATAGGAATAATGACTTTTTTCAACGATTCTAGTTTATAGGTAATGCTGTTTATAAAATTCTCTTTTGTATCAACCCTGGCATGTATTAATTCTCTTATCTTTTCAAATACAAAAGGGTTCTTTTTAGAAAACCCGAATGAAATATCATGTCCGCTGGCTTTTAATAAAGTTGTAGCAACAGCATTTCTTCCCAATTCTTCTTTTGCAGAATATTTCATCAACGAATAGGACATATTCCTTGCCTCGTACAAAGGGAATTTTCGGTAGGTAATTGAAATGCCAAACGAAAGTGAAGGCTTTCTATCTGCAGCAAGCCCCCAGTCATAGATTGTTTGATCCCTAATCAAAGAATTGAATAACTCATCCAATTCAGCAATAAGGTCAAGAATGGTCATCCATTGGTTTGTTACCTTGTTTATTGAAGCAACTGGGGCAAAGAAGAACAAATCGTCGCCACCAATGTATACAGGAGTTGCCCCGTAATCAGCAACAATTTTTGTTGCTTCAACGGCATAACCCGTAAGCATTTTACTGAACGCTTTTAAAGCTTCTTCTTGGCCAATTTTAACATTTTGAACTTTAACATTAGTCATGTTCTTGATAATCTTCCCAACATTATCGCCGTCGCCATGAATAATGGCCATGTAGTTATGATAGGTTTTGAATTCGTTCTGAAAATTATTTCTGAGAATTTGCATGGTTTCCATTTCGCCCTTCCCTTCCTTCTCAGAAATCCTATCTTTTTCAATCTCAACCTGCCAAGTTTCGTTGATTTCTGACTGAACCGCTGCTTCAAATTCTGCATAACGATTCTTGCTGATGTACTTTAATTCAGCTGTTGCAATTTCGTTCATTGTATTGAAGTGCCTTTTCGGATCATGGCTATTCATTTTGCGTTCTTCCTGCGTTCCCAAACCATCATCGATCAGAAAAGACCCGTTAATTAAATCGGTAAAAAGCCGGAGAGGAGAGGTTTGGATACTCGCTTTTGAAGCTGCAATTTCCAATAGTCTTTTATAGATAGTTGCTGGAAATTTTTCCGCAGGTAATATACGGGGTTGAAGTTCCATTGCATCCAAATATGGATAAAGCATATTGATGATGTTATCTGTATTTTCATCAAGCTCCTTACTCAGATAGTAAATCCTTAAATACTTATTCAAATAATCCAGTATCCCATCCTGTTGATTAATTGTGGCATTGACTTTAAATGAATGAGTAATTACTTTATGCCTGCTGTTGAAATGTTTCAGAATGTCTTCCGACAGCTTTTCAATGATTTTATCAATGATATCTTGCACATCTTTTTGCTTCAATGTAGACTTTGCAATAATCCGATCTGGATAGATGCCTGCTCCATGATAATTTTTATGTGTCACATAAGCTGGTGAAGGCAAAAGAATTTCCATTCCTTTTTGTTCAAATTTATCGACCAGTTGCCTTATGAAATAAGAGAATAGGTAACTGGAGGCCCACATTTCCCGCGTTGTCCGTGCACTGGAAATGGTCTCGTAGATTGGGCCTATGGTAAGTGCGAAGTAGGTTGTCATGATTCTTCTGTGATTTGGTTATACAGTTGATTGTAGATAACATCAATTATTCTCATCTCTTCAGAATGATCAGGAGTTCTATTCGAGATATTTCTTCTATAGGAATGATAAAATTTGACTGCCCATGTTAGGTATCCTTTTAATGAAAAGGTATCTGGTATCTCAAGAATTAGAGGCTCTTCTTCATTTCCAAATTGTAGGCTGCTTATTGCAACCTTCGAACCAAGGTATACTTGAGGAATTCGATCCAACAAAACATATACCTTAAAGCCATTACTTCGCAAAATAGGCTTGAATGTTATTGGACTTTTAAATCGCTGGATTTCATCTCCAGATTTGCTAAAAGCAGTTTTGGTAATAATATCATCATCATAAAATCTCCATGATTGTTCAGAAGCTAGACCAAGTAAATCACGAAATATAAGCTTGTCAGAATCTTCATCATCTGGTGAGTATTGCACTGTTCCGTCTGGCTCAACACGATTCCTCAATATTTCCTCATACTTAGGATGTTCAGAGTAGAAAAACTTTCGAATGGTCTTTTTATCCCATTGTTGCTCAGGATCAAGGTTTTTAGCATAAAAAAACATTAATGACTTAAAATATAG
>JAMDDG010000201.1:7021-10736 GCA_023488865.1 Bacteroidota bacterium
TACCAAAACTGCTTTTAGCAAATCTGGAGATGAAATCCAGCGATTTAAAAGTCCAATAACATTCAAGCCTATTTTGCGAAGTAATGGCTTTAAGGTATATGTTTTGTTGGATCGAATTCCTCAATATTTCCTCATACTTAGGATGTTCAGAGTAGAAAAACTTTCGAATGGTCTTTTTATCCCATTGTTGCTCAGGATCAAGGTTTTTAGCATAAAAAAACATTAATGACTTAAAATATAGTCCTGGAATATTAATACCACCTCGGAGAGTTCTATAAAACAGGTCAATTGCCTTAAATAAAGAATAATACCTTCTCAACCAATCAGTTTTTTCTATAGCATCATAACCATTACTATTCAATATTTGCGCAAAATTTGCGTGTAATACTTCCTCATTATCAATCGTTTCAAAAAATAAACAATTAGGCATTCTAAAATTAATAGGCTTGCCATTGTATATACTAATTGTAAAGCTTCCAAAACCTTTGTCTTGTCTATTCCCAAAATTATTCTTAAGGAAAAATAGACAAATCCATTTTTCTGCATTTCCGAAGTGTTGAGCAAGCGATGAATCTGTAATAATTAAAGTACAATTAATGCCATTCCCATCAAAAACGAACTGTTTCCTTTTTTGAGTTTCGTTAATTCCCATATTACCAAAAAAACAAGGAATCTGTGGATCCCAATAAAACTCCCCAGTACTTCTTCGTTTTGGATACCCAATCTTATAACTCAATCCTGAATTAGAAAGAATACTCAATTTATAGTTTAACGAAATAAAACCTTCTTCAAATTTTTTCTTCAAATCCAGTTCCTTGTTGGGTAAATATCCAATAAGAAATGTTTTGCAAGAATCAAAGTCATTTTTGAAAATGTTTTTAACAAGGAACTTATCCAGCTTCGGTTTTACCTCCGTTGCACGGAGCGTAGCCCCGGCCTGATCGTGCTGGAAATGGATCAGCGGGGTGTGCTGTTTGAGTGTAAATTCGAGTTTATACATCTTGTTCAGTTTTATGTTGAGTGTTCAGTGAATGGTAATGTGTCATAAGTTTGTCCAGTTTAGCCATGTCAAGAACCGTATGCTTATTGACGATCCTCACAAGTAATTTGTCCGCTTTATCAGTGTTTGGTGCAGATTCCGATTCTTCAGAGGTTTCTTTTGCAAGTTCAATCAAGCGGAAGAGATCATTTATTTGATTACGTTCCATTTCAAGAGATCGCCGTTCAATTGCATCCCTTGTTTAGTCATTTGATCATACTCAGTACGCTTATCTGCTTGCTTATTTGCATAATCAATACAGATATTCCATTGCTTGATAAGAGCAAATGCCAGAAAGATGGATCCTGCGACAATTAATACCAGGTTAATCCCCAGAAAATTAACAAACTCAAGGTACTTTACACCACTTGTATTAAGCAGTAAATACGCAGGAATAATTGTTGCTGCTAAGGCAACCAAAATGAGTGCGCCGACCGCAATCTTGTTTTGAATAAAGTTTTCTTTTCCCATAATTTTCTATTATTTGTTGGATATTAAAAGCAAAAACCCTAAAATGATCATTACTACTGTAGTGACAAATTAATACAGAAACATTATCTTTGTAGAATTAAACTACAAAGATATGAATAGAATGACATTCAAATTAAAAGCAAAAGATCGTGAGTTTCTTACTAATTTGACAAAGACCGGCAGCAGGCATTCCCGTGAATTTGAGCGGGCATATATTTTGTTGGCACTTGACAAGGGAAAGAAACATGATGAGATCCAGGACTTCTATAATGTTAGCCGAATAACAATCTGGCGCATTAAAAGAAATTACATGGAGGAAGGGGTTGTTGGGGCGATTCAAGATGAACCACGTTCAGGTCAGCCAATCAAATACGATGAAAAAATAAAAGCTGATATCGTCGCTTTGGCATGTTCAAAAGCTCCTGAAGGGAGGTCTCGATGGACATTACGCTCACTTGAGAATACGCTAAAGATCGAACATTCTCTGGAGACAATCAATCGCGAGACAATCCGGTTGATACTAAAAAAAACGAATGTAAGCCTTGGTTGAAAAAGATGTGGTGTATCACAAATATTACCGATGAATATAGAAAGAGAATGTACAGGATACTGAAGTTATATGCAAAGCCTTATGATAAAAGGTTTCCGGTTGTTTGCCTCGATGAAAAAAGCAAACAAATATTAGCGGATTCAAGAAAGCCGATACCGATGAAGCCCGGAAGTCCTGAAAAATATGATTATGAATACGTCCGACGTGGTACGTGTAATATATTTGCGGCAGTTGAACCAAAGGCTGGGAAACATCATGTCCAGGTAACAGATCATCGAAAAAGGGAAGATTTTGCCAAATTCATGAGATGGCTAATTTTGACCAGATATAAGAGCGCAAAAAAAGTCAACGTTGTTCTGGACAATCTTAACACGCACTTCGAAAAATCCTTTGAGGAGACATTCTCACCGGCAATTGTGGAAAAGATTATGAATAAAACAACGTTTGTTTACACACCCAAGCATGCCAGCTGGCTCAACATGGCTGAGATTGAAATTAACATGATGAGTCGTGAATGCCTGAGCAGAAATATTGGAAGCAAAAAGGAAATAGTCAGTGAAACTTCAGCTTGGTGCAATCAGAATAACTTAGACAAAAGGAAAATTCATTGGAGCTTCACAAAATATAAAGCCGACAAGAAATTGTCTAAACATTACGTTTCATAATTATATTGACATGACACTACTACCAGGATGAAAAGGCTCCACCATATCATCCATTGTTTTGCCCTTTTCCGGTCTATCATGTAATAGATGGTCGGACCTATCAAAAGGGGTATGAGAAATAGCAATGCTTCCCATTCTTGTAGTCTATGGTCTTTGACGAGAGGTAGGAGTATCACCCCTGTAAAACTTAGAACGAACGACGGCATAATAAACATTGCCGCAATAATGGTCAGTAGTTCGGTATTACGGCTTAGTCGCTGGCTCTGTATAAGTGATATATAGCTGTGCAACTCCTTTATCTCATTGTCCAGGTCCTTAACATTTTTTTCTATTTGCATATGCTCATGAAGCAAATTGTACAACTCAATACCTTGTTCCTGTGCAGTAACTTCACGGAAATAAATACGGTTCACAAATCGCATATATTGCTGGTAAAGGTTCCCAATGCGATCGGTAAGCGAAATTTTCTTGTTGTCCTTCATGGCTGAAATGCCTGTTACCTCTTCTGAAAACCGGATGATACAAGCACGCTGTACAAGACACAATTCACACAACTTGTAATACATCGACTGCATGTGGTTAACCAAGAAAGCTGCATTTACATCTTTTAAATGTGCAAGGGTCCCGGTTAGGCAAACAAAGGAATATCTATTCACACCATATAGCGTTCCTAATTCACTCCATCGTGGATAGGTGTGTTTTTTTATAAGACTTCGTTTCATCTCGTTGTTTTGGCAGGTTGCCCATTTCTGGTCATTAAACATGAACCTGTACCACCAATCATTTGATTCATAATTAAGTTCAGATAAACCATCAGCTTTTTTACCAATTTCCGATTGTAATTCAGTACTTAACTCATCATTCCCATACCAACACAAAACAAACATCCGGTCATCAATCAACGGATTAATAAATACCTTTCTGTTCTGAGATTTGAAGTCTGCTTTATCAACAGTTAAAGGAATTCCTTTAAAGAGAAAATCATTATAT
>JAMDDG010000416.1:0-1647 GCA_023488865.1 Bacteroidota bacterium
CTGAGGGTTCCATACGGCAAATGAAAAATAATAGTGGAGGCAGAAACCACTTTAAACAACGGTCATAACCTGAAAGCCTGATAGGTAGAAACTAAAAAGAACAATATGAAAAATTCGAACGCAATGACTTCCGCATTCAGGAACCTTAAATCAGTGTTTAAGTTCTTAGGCATATTTACCATTGTAATTTTGTCCATTTATGTTTTGATTTTGATAATAGCCGTACCTGCCATGCTGTTCCTCAATCACTGATAACGAAAATAGGAGTATCAGGGGATAACCTTCATTCAAACACGCGATGCAATCGCGCGGGAGCGAGGGGGCATTCCTTAAAAGGGGGTCGAAATCGACCCCTTTAAAAGCAGGATTGTTTAACAGCTCCCAAATCCGCGCCAGCGGGGGGCGTATAAGTAACTAAACGTCAATGGAAATATTTACTTTTCCACCTAAACCCTTTTCAACAATTTCGAAAAGAGTACTCAGAGTTATATTTGAACCGTTATTCTCTACCCTGGAGATATAGGTTCTTTTCTTATCAATAATTTGCCCCAATTCCTCTTGTGTCATGTTACGTGATTCTCTTGCTTTTTTTAGCAACAGTCCAACTCTTTTTGTGTGTATCAATCCCAATATAAAATGATTGGCCATTGAAGGAATCTTTTGTAATTTCGGTACGCGTAAGCTAAATTTTTAATTGATAATTAGTTTTGTCACTAACTAAATTAATAATTTTAGCTTATGCTTTATTTTTCAAACATAACACCTCCGTGTTTCTCTCTGATTTACTTACATCAAGGCGGACATTTATTGGTAACTTGAAAACTTATTTGAGGAAGACAATATCTCTGTGTAAGAATTTGAGATGTGTCTCGAAAACCAGTCCTAACGGGGATTCTACCAATTCGCAAGCGGTGTCACCCCGCCGGTATAATCAAATGCGCCACCCGGCCACTGCGGGGCCAGCAATATTAAAACGACGACATTCCCGGTAGTGGCAGGTACTTTGGCCATTAAACGGCTCACCCCTAAGTTCTGCTTTTGGGGCGCAGCCTGCTGCGCTGACTCGACTGTGAAAGCAGCATTGGCCGGCGACAGTATTTTAGCGGTCATTTTCTGTCCGCCCAGCGACAGTTCGGCCTGCCTGGGGTTGATGATTTGGATGGTGGCGTCGGTGGTCATTCCCCAGGCGATGTCTGTCGATTTGGTGAGTGCAAATTCATCCTGTATCACGACGGCTTTGCGGTTGCCCACCACCTTCATGCCCCGCAGGGCCGAACCGGCAAATTGTTTGTAGACTTCCGTAAAATCAACGATAGAGAAAGGCTCCGCAACTGCTTCCCCGTGTTTGGTAAATTTCGAGGTGGCATCCACATTTTGATTGACGCCGCCCAGTACCGGTACGTTGTGGCTAAAGGAGTTGAGGCGATAGTATTTCCACCGCTGACTGGTTTGCGTGCTCCCGCTGAAATAGTCGGGCAGGTTGTAGTCGTCAGAACCCAGGTCGCGCGCCCAACGGACGCCGAGCGCATCCAATTCGAAATTACCCAGGTCGAGATGTCCGTGATTTACCTTGTTATAACCAGCCTTGATACCTATCCACAAAGCGTTGGGATCGCTCCAGGAGCTGCGGGAGAAATAGAGCGACAC
>JAMDDG010000416.1:1657-10678 GCA_023488865.1 Bacteroidota bacterium
GACAAAAGCCGCGAATGCCTCCTCAGGGTCTATGATCTTGCGTTTGCCTACCGTTGGACTGGTAATGAGAAATATCTTGCATCGGCGATCTCCAACATGAAAACGGTGTGCGCCTTTGCCGACTGGAACCCTTCCCACTTTCTGGATGTGGCTGAAATGACCCACGCCGTTGCCATTGGTTACGACTGGCTCTACAACAAAATGGACCAGCCCACGCGTGACCAGATCAAATCCGGCTTGCTAAAACTGGGGTTGGAAGAGGGCAAAAAAGCCTATTCCACGAATGCCTGGTGGGCAAAATCCGAATTTAACTGGAACCAGGTATGCAACAGCGGTTTGTTGATCGGCGCTCTCGCGGTAGCCGAGACAGATCCTTCGTACGGCATGTACATCCTGCCAAAGGCAATTGAAAACCTGCCTTACGCCCTCAAATCCTATGGCCCCGACGGGGTGTGGAGCGAAGGTCCAGGTTACTGGGGCTATGCTACCGATTATACAGCCTATGGCATTTCCGCTTTACAAACGGCTTTGGGCAACGACTTCGGACTGACGCAGCTACCAGGGATGAACCTAACGGGATACTTCCCTATTTACTCAGCCGGCCCCACCGGATACATGTTGAACTATGCCGATGCCGGTGAAAAATCGAAGGTGGGCGCACCACATCCCGAAATGTGGTTGGCCGGCGTTTATAACAACAACCATTTCTCAGATTTTCTGCATGATCAATTAGCCGGGACGACAGCCAATGTGTACGATGTGATCTGGTTCCGGCCTTATGCCAACTCGGCCGCACAACGTGACCTGGACAAATATTTCGGCGGGAGCGTTTCGCTCTATTTCTCCCGCAGCTCCTGGAGCGATCCCAACGCTTTGTGGATAGGTATCAAGGCTGGTTATAACAAGGTAAATCACGGACATCTCGACTTGGGTAATTTCGAATTGGATGCGCTCGGCGTCCGTTGGGCGCGCGATCTGGGTTCTGACGACTACAACCTGCCCGACTATTTCAGCGGGAGCACGCAAACCAGTCAGCGGTGGAAATACTATCGCCTCAACTCCTTTAGCCACAACGTACCGGTACTGGGCGGCGTCAATCAGAATGTGGATGCCACCTCGAAATTTACCAAACACGGGGAAGCAGTTGCGGAGCCTTTCTCTATCGTTGATTTTACGGAAGCCTACAAACAATTTGCCGGTTCGGCCCTGCGGGGCATGAAGGTGGTGGGCAACCGCAAAGCCGTCGTGATACAGGATGAATTTGCACTCACCAAATCGACAGACATCGCCTGGGGAATGACCACCGACGCCACCATTCAAATCATCAACCCCAGGCAGGCAGAACTGTCGCTGGGCGGACAGAAAATGACCGCTAAAATACTTTCGCCGGCCAATGCTGCTTTCACTGTCGAGTCAGCGCAGCAGGCTGCGCCGCAAAAGCAAAACTTAGGGGTGAGCCGTTTGATGGCCAAAGTACCTGCCACTACCGGGAATGTCGTCGTTTTAATATTGCTGGCCCCGCAGTGGCCGGGTGGCGCATTTGATTATACCGGCGGGGTGACACCGCTTGCGAATTGGTAGAATCTTTCGTTATGTTTGGCTGTTTTGACCCGTACCAGACAATGTCATTGAGTTTGATGTTGATTTTGCGTCCTTCGTGATAACCTTTGGGCCCTTGGTGGTAAAATATAAAAACTTAACCACAATGGACGCGAAGGTTATCACGAAGGACGCAAAAAAATTACGCCAACTAAAAGGTATTGAAATATTAAAACTAAAATTTAAATAACATCTAAAACTCCCCGCCTTGCCGGATCGCCGACGACAGGCTTCCTGGTAAGGAAATAAAATCACGTGTATGAACCGATCACTTCTTCTTGCCCTGCTTCTTCTCTTTGCTACCGCGAAAGGCCTGTATGCCGGACCAACGGCCCCTTACCCTGCCGAGCTGCAGCAACTGCACAAAAATGTCTGGACCGAAATCCTCGGTGAAACGGGAAATGCGGGCGCCGCCCAATCCCTGTGCGACCGGATGAATGAACAGGGCGCATGGACCAACATCGACTACACCAGCAAGCAACGGGGCAGCTGGCAACCGGCTGAACACCTGAGTAATTTGCTGGTCATGGCAAGGGCCTACCAGCAACCGGGATCCGCGCTTTTTCATGATCCCAAACTGCTGGCAAAGTTTCATCTGGCCCTGAATTATTGGCTTGCCAACGATTTTCAGTGCCCCAACTGGTGGTATCCGCAAATCGGGGTACCGATGTCGTTCGCCCCTACCCTGATCCTGATGGAAGAAGAGCTTTCGGCAGAACAAAGGACAAAGGGCATTCAAATTCTCGACAGGGCCAAAATCGGCATGACCGGCCAAAACAAAGTATGGCTGTCGGGCAATGTGATCCTGAAATCGTTGCTGACACGCGACGTTGCCACGATCCGGAAAGCGGCCCAATCCATTCAGGAAGAGATGACAGTAAGCCCGGGCGAAGGGATCCAGGCCGACGGCTCGTTTCACCAGCACGGTCCGCAGATACAGTTCGGAAACTACGGACTGGCCTACGTGGGCGACATGATCAAATGGATCAGGCTGCTGCGGAATACCCCTTTCAGTTTCGACGAATCCAGGATGAGCATCCTGCGCAACTACCTGCTCGATGGCCAGCAGTGGATTACCTGGAAAGAACAGATGGACATCAGCGCCTGCGGACGCCAGCTGTTCATGAATGCCCAGCGCAGCAAAGCCCGCAGCCTGGCCGGTAATTTCAAACAGATGGAGAGCCTCGATCCGGACAACGCCGAACTGTACCACAAGGCCGGCCAATACAAAACATTAACCGGGAACAAACATTTCTGGCGCTCCGACTTTCAGGTGCAGCGCACCCCCGACTACTATTTCTCTGTAAAGATGAGTTCGAAACGGGTGATCGGGGCCGAATCGTGCAACTCCGAAAACCTGCGCGGTTACTACCTGGGCGACGGCGCCACCTACCTCTACCAATCTGGCGTGGAATACGAAAATATTTTCCCCTTCTGGGATTGGAAGAAAATACCCGGCACCACCATCCAGCAGGACGACAAGGAACTGCCGGTGCTGACGGCCGGCGGCTACCGGATTCCGAGTGATTTTGTAGGCGGGGTCTCCGACGGTAAAACCGGGATTGCCACCATGGATTACACCCGCAACGGACTTTCGGCCCAAAAAGCCTGGTTCATCTTTAACGACCTGATCGTTTGTCTGGGCGCAGGCATCACCTCCGAATCGGAGTTTCCCGTTACTACCTCCGTTAACCAGTCGTTCCTGAAGGGAGCGGTCACCGTAAAAGCAAAAGCCGAGCAGACAGTTGCCGCAGAATCAGCAGAGACCCTGCATCCGAAATGGATTTTGCACGACCAGACCGGATACTATTTCCCGGTAGGGGGAAACCTGCGGCTCGAAACAAAAACGGTAACAGGCTCGTGGAACCACGTGGCTTCGATGTACAAGGACGAGCCCATCCGGGCGCAGATTTTTAAATTGTGGTTCGAACACGGCGTACATCCCAACGGACAAACGTATGCCTATTGTTTGGTCCCGCAGGCGACCAGGGCCGGAATGGAGAAACTGGAAGCGAATCCTTCGTTCCGGATCGTACAAAACGAAAGCAAGCTGCAGGCTGTTGTTTCATCCGACCAGAAATGGGGCGGGATGGTATTTTATCAGGCAGGGAAATCGGCGCTGATGGGCGGGATCGAAGCGGCGCAGCCCTGTGCCGTGATCGTGAAAAAAGAGAAAGGAGGGTTGTCGGTTTCGGTTTCCGATCCGACACAGAAACTTACGCAGCTTCAGTTAACGCTGAAAGGGGGATATCAAACAGAAAATCCGGCTGTGACCGTAACATCCTCGCAGGGCAGTTCGATCCTGACGATCCGTTTACCCAAAGGCGAGGAGGCGGGGAAAACGGTTACGGTAAACCTGGCTCAACGCTGACAGGCAATAAACGAGGGGACGAGTGGACGACGGGGATGAGGGGACGAGTGGACGACGGGGACGAGTACGGCTCCGGTGTTTTTACCCTGAAAGGGTTAAATATCAATAACCCGGGGTTAAGCGACAAAGGAGCGTTACCCCGGGTAAAACGATCCCCGCCAGCAGCGTATTCAATAAACGGATAAGATCGGAACCGGTGCGTAAACGAGGGGGCGAAGGGGCGAGGGGACGACGGGACGAGTGGACGACGGGGACGAGGGGACGGGTACGGCTCCGGTGTTTTACCCTGAAAGGGTTAAATATCAATAGCCCGGGGTTAAGCGACGAAGGAGCGTTACCCCGGGTAAAACGATCCCCGCCAGCCGCCGTCCGCGGTAGAAGGCTGAAAAAAGAGGTCCTGTTGTTTCGGACGGAACAAACAAATATTGGCAGAAGCGCCTCCCCCGCTACAAATCCATTTTGGTTTATCTGGGTATGTAACCTGACAGGTGTTCACGCCCAATGATATACATCTGCGCCTTTTTCGTGGTGAACACCCTGTCAGGTTTGTGGGTTGGGTATATCTGCGAATAAAAATATCCTCTTTTTGTTGCATACAATTGGATAATCTGTTAATTTAGGGCGTAATCAACCTGGACAACTAAACTTTGAACGCTTTTTCCACAAATTATCTTAGCGTAGCACAGACCGGAGTTCCGGGCTATAGAAGGATTTCGGGCTGTGCCCGGGGCATCTGTTTTCATTAAGCAAAGCAATAGTTGTAAGGGTGATTTTTAACAGTCAACTGACCTAAAGAGATTGGTAGGCGGAAGGTTTTGGGGGTTATCATAACCTTTGGGAAGGGGAAAAACAAGTTGGCGGCAAGTGTAACCCGCCAGAGAGACAGTGCTACTTTAATATGAAAAATTAGAAATTTGACTATACACTAAAATAAATAACATGCCAACTACTTCACAAATTGAGGTTAGTAAATTGATACTCGACCTTAAAAATTTTCGAACTGTTCCTCAAAAAAAGGAATCCAATGCAATTAAAGCTATGATTTCAATAAAGCCAGACAGATTTTTTGCTGTAATGGACAGTATTATAGAGGATGGTTATTTATTGACAGAAAATATTATTGTTCTTAACGACGGAACAGACAATATTGTGAAGGAAGGAAATAGAAGAATTGCAGCATTGAAACTTATTCATGGGTATTTCAAATTAGACGATTTTGGATTGCCGTCTTCGATTATTTCAAGCATAAATAAAATTGACACAGCGTGGAAAGCTGAAAACTTAATGGTTCCTTGTACCGTTTTCTCAATTAATGAGGTAGATAAAGTGGACAGAGTAGTAGCACTAGCTCATGGTAAGGGTGAAAAGGCAAGCCGTGACCCTTGGAATTCAGTAGCAAGAGCAAGGCATAATAGAGATGTTAAAGGTGCAAATGAGTATGCCCTTGACCTACTAGAAAAATATCTTAAGAAGGGTATGAATTTAAACAATCAACAAAAAGACAGATGGGGCGGAGAATACCCATTAACCGTGTTAGAGGAGGCCTTACGAAAATCATTTGCCAGAATGGGGTTTGCAAATGTTGGAGAATTGGTTGCAAAATATCCTCATAATAAGTTTTTACAAGCACTAGAGAATATTCTACTCGATATTGGATTAGAGCAAGTTAAGTTTGAAACTATACGAAATGCACAACTAGATTTCCCATCGAACTATGGTATTCCTCCAATTGTTATTCCTCCTCAAACACCGAATAATCCACCTTCTCCTAATGTAAGTACAAATGCAAACACTGCTAATACAACATCTGGTCAAGCAAATCCAAATAATTCAAATACACCTCCAACACAATCAGCTAACAACACCGTTAACAATAATGCCGCAGCAGCATCGTCTGTTACAGCACCAGTTCCTCCCTCTGCACCTAAGGCAGTTGCAATAAATGATCCTAGACACGTAGTAAATTTGTTAAATAAATTTGCACCAAGAGGTGCAAATAGACAAAAAGTTGTAACATTAAGAGACGAACTAAGAAAACTAAAAATAAAAGACAACCCGATTGCTTTTTGCTTTTTATTAAGAAGCATGTTTGAAATTTCGGCTAAAGCTTATTCTACCGACCACAGCTTAAGTATTACAAAATCAGGTGGAGGAAACAAATCATTGGCGGAAGTACTTAAAGGAATTGCTGCGCATTTAACAAATAACAATTCGAACTTAGCAATGGTGCAAATTCTACATGGTGCTTCGACAGAAATTACAAAACCAGAAGGGATCTTATCGGTTACATCAATGAACCAACTTGTGCATAGTCCATCATTTTCAGTTGCACCTTCAGATATTTGTATTTTATTTAGCAATATTTATCCTCTATTAGAAGCAATGAATTAATGGGAAATTTTAGATCACCTTTACGATACCCAGGCGGTAAACAACGACTTTCTCCATTTATTGAGGAGTTAATAATAGAAAATGGAATTATTGGAGGCCACTACGTCGAGCCATATGCCGGTGGAGCTGGCGTTGGCATTGAACTTTTGTTAACAAAGAAAGTTTCAAACATACACCTAAATGATTCTGATTTCGGAATTTATTCATTTTGGCATTCTGTCATCCATAAACCGGAAGAATTATGCAAAATGATATCATCTGCTTCAATGACAATTGAGGAATGGCAAAATAGAAAAGCGATTGTAAAAAAAAGCGATAAGAGGAAAAAACTAGAAATTGGTTTTAGTGTTTTCTTTTTAAATAGGTGTAACCGTTCTGGAGTATTATCTGCTGGTGTTATTGGCGGTCTTGACCAAACAGGAAATTACAAAATGGATGCAAGATTCTCACGTAATGACCTAATCACAAGAATTGAAGCCATTACAAGATTTAAAGATAACATTTTTATCACAAACTTTGATGCAGAGTATTACATTCAAAATTATATTCCGAATCTACCTCAAGACACTTTGATTTATTTAGACCCCCCATATTATGAAAAGGGCAGTGAATTATATTTGAATGCATATAAAAAAACCGACCACGCAAGAATATCAGAAGTTATTCAGAATGAGATAAACCATAAATGGGTTCTTTCTTATGATGGTGTACCAGACATTGTTAGCCTTTATAAAAATAGACGTCATTTTTTTTATGATTTACAATACACAGCAGCAAGAGTTTATAAGGGCAAAGAAATTTTCATTTTCTCTGACAAGTTGAATCTTCCAACTCAATGTAGCTTGAAACACATTGATATTGGACTAAATAATCTAATAACTATCTAAATATCAGACAATATTTACAGATCACCCCCTGGCGCTGATTTGCACCCCCTGCCCGAATAATTTATCGAAAAGCGACTAATTTTATAAAAACAATACTCTGGTAATAAGCAGAAAATATATGGTGGCCTCTGATTTATAACTTTTGCCGTTTAAGGCCGGGGCTATGTTTTTACGCGAAACAGATAACCTGGCGTATAGCCAAAAACAGAAAATTATTGAAATAACACGAACAGAATGAAAAAAGAAACCAGCATCAAACTATTTGAGCAAAAGCAGATCCGCTCCACCTGGGACGAAGAACAGGAGAAATGGTACTTCTCGGTTGTCGATGTGGTGGGCGTTCTTTCTGAAAGCATCGACCCGCAAGCGTATTGGCGCAAACTGAAACAAAGGTTGAAAGCGGAAGGAAATGAAACCGTGACGAATTGTCACGGTTTGAAAATGGTTGCAGCCGATGGCAAAATGCGTTTAACCGATGTTGCTGATACCGAACAACTTTTTCGTATAATTCAATCTATACCTTCGCCCAAAGCCGAACCTTTTAAACTGTGGATAGCCAAAGTAGCCCGCGAACGGATAGATGAAATAGAAGACCCCGAAATTGGAATCGACCGCCTCATGGAAACATACCTGCGCAAAGGCTACTCAAAAGAATGGATCAATCAGCGGTTAAAAAGTATCGAAATCCGCAAGGAACTGACCGATGAATGGGAAAATCGCGGCGTACAAAAAGGCCAGGAATTTGCCATACTTACCGATGACATTACGCAGGCCTGGAGCGGATTTTCAACCAAACAATACAAAAAATTCAAAGACCTGAAAAAAGAAAACCTGCGCGACCACATGACCAACTTGGAATTGGTACTCAATATGCTTGCCGAAGCTACAACAACAGAGATTTCGAAAGAGAAAAAACCAAAAACGTTTCCCGAAAACCGTAAAGTTGCCAAACAAGGCGGTACTATAGCATGTAATACCCGTAAGGAAATTGAGGAGAAAACAGGGAAGAAAATTGTTACGAATCTCAATGCAAAACAATTGGAACAAAAACGGCAAAACGATAAGTTGAAGGAACAAAATCAAACTGAAGAATAATGGCAAAGAAAATAAATGAAGCAACTTCAACTGATTTACCGATTGTTCAAAAGTTGGTAAACGAATACGGCTGGAAAGTTGGCCCTCGCCGGCGCGGATAGCACCCAATTTTTATTCGCTTTTTAATAGATAAAATTCGGACGAATTTCTAAAAACATATCGTCTTTCGTTTTCTCGACAGCATAGGGGGATGAACGATTTATGGAATAGGTTCTCCGGTATATTCCTCTATGAGTCCTTATTTCGTACCAGGTAACTCAGTTATTGTTATAAATGATGTTGCGCGAAAGAAGTAGGTGGGTCCCAGAACAGAAACCTCCAAAGGGAAAAAAGCAAAACAAATCAGAGAAGCTTTTATACAAAACCCTCCCTTGTCTTACCCTATCTTAAAAATCAACCGTCTCCCGATGCCATTATTTTTCGTTATCAGTGATTGAGGAACAGCATGGCAGGTACGGCTATTACCAAAATCAAAGCATAAATAGACAAAATTACAATGGTAAATATGCCTAAGAACTTAAACACTGATTTTAGGTTCCGGAATGCGGAATTCATTGCGTTCGAATTTTTCATATTGTTCTTTTTAGTTTCTACCTATCAGGCTTTCAGGTTATGACCGTTGTTTAAAGTGGTTTCTGCCTCCACTATTATTTTTCATTTGCCGTATGGAACCCTCAG
>JAMDDG010000292.1 GCA_023488865.1 Bacteroidota bacterium
TGGAGGGCATCCGGTACCGCGGCGGGAAGTTGGATGGTTACGCCAGCCGTTTGCACTATTTCAGCGAATGGATCCTGGACAACGAACTCCGACACCATGTTCAGGCGATGGCTGCGCAAATGGGCGGAAAAGTGCTGCCGCTTTCGCTCAGCATTATGAGCAACAACCCGAAAGTTTACCCGCAATTGATCAACGATCCCGCTACCACCGCACGGATCAAGGCAATTGAAGAAAAATTGTCGGCCCAACAGTTCTATTACATTCCCACAAGTCAATTTGAAAGTATCGAAAGCCAGGTTAAAGATGGCGATATCGTGACCCTCACCACCACCATTCCCGGAATTGATGTTTCCCATGTCGGTATCCTGTTGAAAAAGGCGGGACGGGTGTACCTGCTTCACGCCTCCTCCACCTCTCAAAAGGTAGTGGTTAGTTCCGAACCGTTCGCCCAATTCCTTACCAAAAGCAAGAAAACAACGGGTGTAATGATCGCCAGACCGGTAGAATGAGTGGGAGACTTTAAGAAGGGGTGAGTGGGAGAAGGGGTGAGTGGGAGACCGTTAATCCGAATATTTTCCCTTTTTAATTCGTGTAATTCGTGGTTGGCCTAAAATCCAAAATTTTTCGTTATTTGTTCATCTTATCTTCCTGAACGCCTGAATGTACTTGTCAATATATTCCTGCTTCGACTTGGATTTGTATTGCATTATAAAGCGGGGATGCTCCAATGCGATGATCTCCTTAAAAAAACCATGTTCTTTGTTGATGGCGCGAAGAAATTGCTCATTTTTTCCGGTTCCGAAGCAATAACAAATATCCGTTTCAACGCCAAGCTCAATTTGTTTTTTGATATTCTCCAGAATGGAACTGAAAATCGATGAGGTCAACTCTTTGCTGTCGTAATAGTTGTAATTCTTCACTTTTCCACTACCGTCACTTATGGTAAAACCTAACGGGAATACCGAGTTGATGTAAAAATCGTTGTAAAAATTATGAGCCCCTCCGTAGGCTTCGATGACCTCATAAACAAAAACAGAGGAGGGTTCGTGCGTTGCTTTCCCCGAATAGGCAATACCGCATGGGTTGTTCAACCGTTTGGTATCGGTAAAGGGAATACCTGTTGCCCCGGCGCCAAACCTGCCGGGATTGATCCCAAGTATCAGGTGGCGCGTCCGGTAGTCATTGTAGAATTTCTTGTAAAATAAAGAGGAGACTGGCAGTATCAGATCGTTTTGCCGGAAGGGGTTCATGATACTGATTCCATCCGGCAAGATTCCATTAAAATCCAGCGATTGGTTAAATTCTATGATTTTGTCTGCAAAAGTCTTCATTGTCATTTTAGACGTCTTTTAATATATTCCAAATCCAGTTGGCCAATATGAGGATAATGGCCGCAATAGCCACCCATTTGTGTCGCAGTGTATTTTCGAAAAGGTGGTAAAATTGAAAAAGAGTCGCTTTTTTCAGCAGCAGGTCATAGCTAATCCAGAAAGGAGCTGCAACCAGAATTGCAAAAATCAAGAATCCCAGCGGATTCCAGTACAACCCGCCAAGCAGATCACCATGTATCAGGGAGAGAACCGACCGCGTAGCGCCACATGAAGGGCAAGGTATATGGACAAAATGGCGGATCAGGCAGACATCATACTGTTTTCCAACCTCTTCCGGTTTCAGCCGACCGACCAATGCAAGCCAGCCGTAACCAACCATACAGGCCAGCGAGAGATAGAGATAGAAACGATTGCGGGTCAACGACATCAATAAAGCGCCATCATCAATTTTTCTGTGTTCTTCCTTCGGGTTAACCCCATGATCATAAACCAGTCAATTAGCACCCAGATGCCAAGTCCGCCACAAGTGAGCAATTTAGCGACACCCAATCCTATGTCCCCTAACAAAAACCGGTCGACAGCCAAAGGGCCTGTCACCAGGGAGACAATCAGTATAATGACCGGATCATTGAACTGCATGAACTGAAGCATCTTCCAGCGAGACTCATCCATAGCCAATAAACGTTCCCTGATTTGATACATTTGATGTCCTTCTAAAAATTTAGCATTTGCCATCAGGAACATGTCCACATTTTGCGCATCCATATTGTTCTTTTGTTAATTCAACTGAGATTCGGACAAAGTTATTTCACCTAATCCACTTTACTTAGACTGAAATTTTGACATGAAATTACACAATCTCAGTACAGCTGCAAAAAAATGTTCTGAAATTTGGTACCTGGATTACTGGCAGAAACCACACTCAACCACAGTTTACGCCAATTACACAGATTGACCCTTGGCTCTTCATCAGGCAGGAACCGTATATCAGGAAATGTATCCTGCCTTTTTCTCTTGTTTAACTCTTTACCGTCTCCATTCTATATTGTTTCCGTCCGTCCGAAACTATCCAATCACAACTTTCAGCATACCATCGCGTAGCGGTTAAACCCCGGAATTAGAACTCCCACCATTTTCACATTTCCACATTTCCACATTAATTTTTAATTCTCTCCTTAAACACTTTTTCAAATTTCTCCATTTTGGGTTGAATCACCATTCTGCAATAAGGTTCATTTTGGTGCAGCCGGTAATACTCCTGGTGATAATCTTCTGCAACATAAAATTTGGCAACAGGCTCTACCTGAGTAACAATGGGCCGGTCGTAAACTTTAGCCAGATTGAGCGCCACTATCAACTTATTTGCAATCTCCTGCTGCTCCTTGTTGTGATAGAAAATAACCGAGCGGTACTGGGTTCCAACATCGGCTCCCTGGCGGTTCAGGGTGGTCGGATCATGGACGGTAAAGAATACTTTCAAAATCTCTTCAATGTTAGTTATTTGTGGATCAAAGATTACCTGTACCACTTCGGCATGACCAGTCTCCCCGCTACAGACTTCCCGGTAGGTGGGGTTGGCCAGTTTGCCGCCTGAATAACCGGAAGTTACTTTTATCACGCCCTTCAAACTAAGGTAAACGGCCTCAATGCACCAGAAACAACCTCCTCCAAGGGTGATGGTATCCATGCCGGCCGGTTTAACAGAAGGGATTGCTGCGCCATCCGGCACGAACTCCAAGGCGACCGAATTCATGCAATAGCGTTTCCCGGTAGGCAGTGGACCATCGTCAAAAAGATGGCCCAGATGGCCCCCGCAACGTCCGCAAAGCGCTTCGGTCCGGTTCATCCCATAACTATGATCTTCATGGAAAATCACACTCACCGGATCGGTCTGCTCAAAGAAACTGGGCCATCCGCAGGTGCTGGCAAATTTGGCATCCGAGCGGAACAACCGGTTCCCGCAAGCCGCACAATAATAGGTGCCCTTGCCGGTATAATCCCAGTATTTTCCGGTAAACGCCTGTTCTGTAGCCTTTTTGCGGGATACTTCATATAATTCACGGGGCAACACCCGCTTCCATTCCGCATCCGAAACATTTAACTTGGTCTGATCTGTTCTGGAATAATAGGGATTGACAGGCTTCTTATCGGAGGCTAAATTCATGTTTGATTGATTGAAATTGTTGAAATCGTTTCCTGATACTTCGGTCCCTGAGCGCAGTCGAAGGGAAAAGTTTGAAGGGTTGCCACTCCCTGCACGCAGCAGAAGGGTGGAGTTAGTGAAACCATTGCCGGTTAAAAAGAGTGTAACTGCCAGCAAAATAAGGATTGACTGAAAAATGGTTTTCCTGTTCATAATTTCAGTTGACTTTATGAGTTTTTTTACGAAGAAAGTGGGAGGTGCGTCTCCATTGCCGGCAGCTTTAACCATTGTCAATGTCGCATTGCTACAACAAGTCAAAGTTACAAATTATCTCAGGAAGTTCAATTGTGCCTGGCGGAAGATTGGTTGGTTCCTTCGACTAATGGGATTCTTTGCGCCTCACCTCTCGACAAGCTCGGGGACCGTCCTTCTGCCTTTTAGTCATTCTGTCATCCCTTCGGCAGGCTCAGGGAACAAAACTCCGGAGTCGTATCGCCCTATCTCCATCTTTTTCATGCGCCTTCCGTCCGAAACGATAATTTCTTTTTTCTCTATGCTATCGCGGACGGTTTTCAACCGACATTTTCTTCCCCCGGGTTCCGCTTCGCTACACCCGGGGTTATTCACATTTAACCCCTTTGGGGCAAGATCTCAGCAGGTTCAACCTTGCTGTCAATTTTCACATTTCCCAATTTTCATATTCATTCCGCCCCTTCTTCCTCTCGTCCACTCGTCCCTTCGTCCCCTCGTCCTCACTCCCCCTGCTTCCTGTGTCCCTGATGGTTGCCGCGGTCGCGGTGGCGAAACTCTTTCTTGGCAGGAGCGCGGTTTCCGCTGTCCCTTCTTCCTCCCGAGGAGGATCTTGGGGCCGATTTTCTGCGAATAGACGGATTGTACTCGGGCCCGATGCCCATCCCGGCCGGTAGTGGAATCTTGATGATATCGCGTTCGATCAGTTCTTCGATCTTTTTGAAGTCGTGCATATCGTTGTCGGAGATCAGCGTAATGGCAACGCCCGACTGCGACGCACGCGCCGTGCGGCCAATGCGGTGCACATAATCTTCGGGATCGCGCGGCACATCGTAGTTCATCACCAGGTCGATGGAGTCGATGTCGATCCCGCGGGAGACGATGTCGGTGGCAACCAGAATCTGTGTCTGCCGGTTGCGGAAGCGGAGCATAACCTCTTCCCTTTCGTTCTGCTCAAGATCCGAGAGCATGCCATCGGCAGAGAAGCCCATTCTGCGAAGCTCGCGGACCAGCCCGTTCACGTTGGCTTTGCGCGAGGTGAAAATAAGGACGCTTTTGTAATCGGTCTTTCCCTTCAATAACTCTTTGAGCAGCTGTACTTTCTGGCCTTCGTATACCATGTAGGCAGCCTGGATAATGTTCTCAGCCGGTTTGGAGATAGCAATGTTGATCTGCTCGGGATTTCTCAGGATCATACCAGCCATTTGCCTGATTTTAGGCGGCATGGTCGCCGAAAAGAGAAGGGTCTGCCTGTTGACTGGCAGCTCTCCAACGATCCGCATGATGTCGTCGAAGAATCCCATGTCTAACATGCGGTCCGCCTCGTCCAATATCAGCGTTTGGATGGTGCTGAAATCGGAGTATTTCATGTTAATGTGGGACAATAACCTGCCGGGAGTCGCGACGATAATGTCCGCGCCCTGCACCAATGCCGACTTCTGCTGATCAAAAGCAGCGCCAACGCCCCCACCGTAAACTGCCAGCGAGGAGGCCCCTGTAAAATAGGAGAACCCTTCGATCTGCTGGTCGATCTGCAAGACCAGCTCCCTCGTGGGAGCAATGATCAGTGTGTGCATACCCGTATGTCCTTCCTTCGAAATGTTGTTAAGAACTGGAAGCAGGTAGGCAGCTGTCTTGCCGGTACCGGTCTGGGCACAGGCAATCAGGTCTTTCCCCTCCATGATAACCGGAATAGCAAATTCCTGGACCGGGGTGCATTTTTCGAAGCCCATGGAACTCAATCCGTCCATTACTTCGTTGGTAAAGTCAAAATCTTTAAAATTCAATTTTTCTAATCTTAAAATGATCGATGTTATTCTACATATAAAACCAAGCCTTTCAGGTATTCACCTTCGGGATGATAAATGTTGATCGGATGGTCGACCGGTTGGGACAACTGGTGCAAAATACGCACCTCCCGTCCGGACATCGCGGCAGCCGAAAAAACGGCTTCGCGGAAGTTGTTCCTGGTCACAACCTGTGAACAGGAAAAGGTAAAAAGGATGCCTCCCGGCCTGATCTGCTGGAAGGCCTTTGCGTTGAGCCGTTTGTAGCCCTGCAATGCCTGCGAAAGGGCATTGCGGTGTTTGGCAAATGCCGGAGGGTCCAAAATGATCAGGTCGTATTTGTTTTTGATCTCCTGCATAAAGTCGAAGGCATCGGCCACGAAGGCCTCGTGCCGGTTATCCCCGGGGAAATTGAGCTCCACGTTCTCGTTGGTCAATTCGATCGCTTTGGCCGACGAATCGACTGAATGTACCAGGTTGGCCCCTCCCCGCATGGCGGAGAAAGAGAAACCTCCCGTGTAACAGAACATGTTGAGTACCGCTTTGTTTTTGGCATATTCCGACAGCAACCTGCGGTTATCGCGCTGGTCGATAAAGAAGCCTGTCTTCTGCCCTTCCAGCCAATCTACCTTGAAGCGGTTGCCATATTCGACCACCTCGCCTGCGGAGGATGCACCATAAAGATACCCGTCTTTCGCTTCAATATTTGCTTTGAATGGAAGTGTTTTGGCGCTTTTGTCGTAAACGGCGACCAGTTTGTTGCCCAAAACGGCCTTAAGCCCTTCAACGATCGCTTCCCGCACCAGCCACATCCCAACTGAATGGGCCTGCAACACCACGGTTCCGTTGTAATAATCGGCAATCAAGCCTGGCATGCCATCGCCTTCGCCGTGGATCAGCCTGTAAACGTTGGTATCCGGGGCATCCGTCAGACCCATCTTCCCGCGAAGGCGAAAAGCCTGTTCGATCTTTTCTTTCCAGAATGAATCATCCGGAAGGTTCTCCCCGAAGGAAAAAACCCTGACAGCGATTGATCCGATGGCGCAATGGCCGTACCCAATGATTTTTCCGTCGCTTTTTTGAACGGAAACCAGATCACCCTCCTCCACGGCGCCCTCAATGCGCTCGATGGCGCCCGAAAAGAGCCAGGGATGAAACCGTTCCATCGACTCCTCCTTGCCTTTTTTCAAAATCACACTGGCCAACGGTTGCATAGGGCTACTTTTGGGTAAGACCGATATAAATCAAATAGGAAATCCATGCATCGGTGGCAGCATAAATTTGTTGTTGTTCACTAAGTACCGTGGACTCCCAATTGGACAAGCGTTGGGATTTGGAGATGCGCACCCCCTGGACAATGGCTGCCAGTTTCTTTAGACTGAAATTTTCGATGCCGTACGATTTCACCATCTCCTGAAGTTCAACGAACCCATTGGGTTTAAACGGAGCGATGCGTTGCAAGATCTTGATGTCGTCGCGGATGGCCGCGCCAATCTTCAGGATCGAGGGAGTTGAAAGAATTTTTATGAGGCCGGGAGTTAAACCTATCAAGTTGGTCCTGAACAGAAAGGCCTCATCTGCAGTGGAGAGTTGCAGCAGCGCGACATGATGGTTCTGCCCCTTTTTGAAGGCCGGACGTGTTTCCGTATCAAAACCAAGAATAGGTTGATTCTTTAAATAATTAACAGCGTCAGTCACCTGCTCCACTTTTTCGATCACATGGATCTTCCCTTCAAAGAAAGAGAGAGGAAGAGCAGCTAACTCTTCGTCCGTAATGCTTTTTTTAAACTCCTTGTTATTTTCACTCATTGCTAATGTTCAGCTTTTTCGCACTTGCTCCGGGCTGCTAATTTTTCATTATTCATTAATTTTTTAACCGCCCCAATCCAACCAAAAATTTTCGATTCGGCCCCTGTATCCTCGGTCCCTGAGCCTGTCGAAGGGTCGAACTATCTAAATATTCAATTATATTCTATGATCTACTCTATGTTTGCATTGCCATAAACCAGCATGTGAACCGCCCGCAACCCGTTCACCAGCTTCTGTCCCCAATATTGTTCGAAATTATTTTTGCATTCCCAGAGGGCTACTCTCATAACATCCACTGTACCTATCCGGTATGACAAAATAAAATCTTTTAAATCCTGGTAGATATCGGCCACATTTTCAGAAATGTTCGCCTCAACGTTCGCTTCGCCCAGCGGGGTCCCGGGTTCGAAAATCTCAGGATAACTGTCAAACTCGCCCAACTTTGAGCTTAATTTCCGCAGGATGAAATTATAATCACTCTCGGATACAAATTTTTCAGGCGAATCCTCTTCCTCGTCCAACTCAGGCAGCAGGGATGCTTTCAGGTAAAGCAGAGGCAGCAATTTTTGCAACTTTCCCAGAAAATCTTTCCGGGTAAGGTCGCTTACCGATTCTGTAAAAGTGCAGAACTCGTTGGCTACGGTGGCAAATTCAATCACATTTCTCGAAAAGACTACATCCGGGAAAAGAGAATCATTTTTTGGTGTTTGTTCCATGTTAACTACTACAACTTCTCTGCGACAAAGGTAATCAAACTTCGGTGCATCAGCGGTCTTACCTGAAAAAATGAATAAAATCTGCCAATTATCGGTCCGGTCAAATCATTCTGAAACAGGAGAAGACGGCAAAATCCGCCTCATTTTTTCAAAACAAGCAGGTTAGAAGTGTTCATCTCAAGGTTTCCCTGATCCAACATCCATCTCGCCACCTTCAGGACGCTTTTTTCGTTGCCCTCACATTGACCGATCAACTCCTTTATCCCCATCGACCCTGCAACCAGCAATTTCCTGATTTGCAATGAAATAAATTCAAACTCATGGTTGGTTATACCCGACTGGTGCTCTCCTTTGCAAACATCGCACTGTCCGCACGATTTGGATCCCAGCTCCCCAAAATATGCTAATAGTTGCACACTCCGGCACTGTTCCTCCGAGCAGGCATATCCGATCACGGCATCGATCCGTTTCTGGTAATTGGCCTTCCGATCCTGGTAATTTGCCGGTGAAATACGAATCCGCCCCTTCTCCACCCTTTCAATCAAAAACTGGACCACAGGCGCCTCTCTCCGTGGAATATAGTGGATGATTTTTTGCTGGGAAAGATATTTCAAATTTTGGTACAACTCATCAGCTGTCATATTTAACCTCCTGGCTAACAGCACTTCATCAATTCTGACATAATCGTTAAACAAGCCTGTGTAGGACCGTAACAACATGCCGATCAACTGCTCCAGGTTTTTTCCGCTGGTTTCAATCCGGTACAACTCATCCCGGTGCGCCAAAAAATAGAGCCGAGAGGAGGTTTCCGGATCATCGGTATATTCCAAATAACCCTCCCTTTCCATCAACTTCAGACTGTGGTAAACGGTCGTAGCCGGAAAGCTGAACTTTCGGGCAAAATCCTCCGGTTGAAAAGTATAAAAACCATTTTTGCCAGTTCCAATCGCGATTTGAAGGTAGTCGCACAAAGCCTGGTACACGTCCCGGATGCGTTCGATTTCGGGGAAAGCGTCGGTCACCATCTTGTGCAACCTTCGCTTGTCGGTCCCGTTGTAGATCATTAGCGCAACCGACCTTTCACCGTCGCGGCCTGCCCTGCCGGCCTCCTGGAAATAGGCTTCAATCGAATCGGGAAGATCCAGGTGAAGCACAAACCGCACATCCGGCTTGTCGATGCCCATCCCGAAAGCATTGGTGGCCACCATCACCCGCGAAGTGCCTTTCATCCAATTGTTTTGCTTCTCTTTTCGCATTACAGGATCCAATCCTGCATGATAAAAATCGGCTGATACCTCATGCTGTCTTAAAAGATCGGAAATTTCGCGGCATTTCTTGCGGCTTCTGACATAGATAATTCCGGATCCTTTCGATTTGGAAACAGTTTCGACGAGGTAACCCAGCTTATCCTCTTTCTTACGGACTAAGTAAGTCACGTTTTCACGGACAAAACTTTTTTTGAGCAGGTTCTTTTGGGGAAAAAGCAGTTTATCCTGAATATCGTCAACAACTTCAGGGGTAGCTGTAGCGGTTAGGGCCAGTAACGGAACTTTCGGGAAATAGGTGCGTATTTTGGCGATCTGGAGGTACGATGGACGGAAATCGTACCCCCACTGGGAGATACAGTGCGCCTCATCGACCGTGATCAGGTTCAGTTTAAAGCGGATCAGGTACTCCAGAAAATTGTCAGACATAAGCCTTTCGGGGGATACATACAGAAATTTATAATCCCCGTAAACCGCATTGTTGCAGGCAATCTCTATCTCCCGGGATGTCATCCCCGAATAAATGGCCAAAGCCTTGATCCCTTTGGCGCGAAGGTTTTCGACCTGATCGTTCATTAGCGCGATCAGGGGCGTAACAACTAAGCACATACCTTCCGTTGAAAGGGTGAAAACCTGAAAGGTGATCGATTTTCCTCCGCCGGTAGGCATCAACCCAAGGGTATCCTTTCCGGCAGCTACAGAATGGATGATATCCTCCTGCAAAGGCCTGAAAGAATCGAAACCCCAAAATTTCAACAATATTTCGTGATAAGAATCCATTCTGAATCATTGTACGTGAAGTGAAGCAATAGACTAAAAAATCATTGCTTGTCTTGATTAAAAGTGCTTTCCATTGCATACAATGGCAAAGATAATATTGGTCTTTCATCAAGAAAAGGAGCCTGCGAAATTTTAAATGCCCTATTGGAATGGTAATGTTCGATGAACAAGTGCAGACTTTTCATCCTCCCGGTTGAGCCCGATTTTATCTCTATTGGAACAATTTGAGCATCCAACTCTATTAAATAATCGATTTCTGCAGTACTGTTTTTGGCCTGCCTTCCCCAATAATACAAGCTTGGTTTGGTAAATGGATTTCGGAGAGCAATAAGCTCTTGTCCAACAAATTGTTCTGCTACAGCCCCTTTAAATACTGCAGTTAAATCTTTTCCCTTGACAGTGTCAGCATATATTCCACTTATTGCATGAAGCAAACCTATATCGAGAAATAACACCTTGAAATAAGACTCATTGGCACTTGCAGCCAAAGGTATGCCTGCACCGCTTGCTTGCCTTACCCTGTTAACAACACCTGCCGTTTCCAACAATTCTAATGCTTCTTTCAGTTCTCTGGATCTAATTTCTTTATCAACC
>JAMDDG010000089.1 GCA_023488865.1 Bacteroidota bacterium
AGGATCATCTTACTGTAGGATGTTCAAAGAAGCTTGGTGAAAGTAAGAAATCAGTTCACACAGCGATTGTTTACGGACTTCCTGCAAGTGTCGAAGGGCACAACCCGATGGACAATCAAATGATTAAACTGAAAATGAATCAGTTGGAGCTCGAGTTGGCTTTTACTTTTTGATTTATACAAGACTAATTTATAAAAGAGGCCTTCTGTTAGAGGGTCTCTTTTTTATGGTTATGCGGAAAAATTGGGCATTACCTCACTACCACTGTTGTTCCATTCAACTTCTGCAAAAGCTTACTTTTTTAAAGAACATGTGCCTCAAAAAATTAGTTTTTCTTTAAAATAAGGTAAGAATAGGGAGAGAGTGATATTTGTGTTTTCAATGAGACAGATGTCCCCGTAAAAGCATCAATCCATCTTGAACTTATGAATGAATCGGGCAGTACAAAACTGACCGTTGCATTCCTGAGATTAGAAATTACCAATACAACCTCTGATCCGTAAATCTTGGTAAAAGCGCACACATCATTGCTGTTAAATGTATTTAAAGTGCCCCGTCTAATCGCTAAGGAACTATTAAACAATGACAATATTCTTTTATATTCGGTTACCATTTGTGGATTTAGGCTCCAATCAATCAGGGAATTGGTAAATGGGAAAGTCAATCTAACCGGATATCCCACTTCCTGCCCGTTGTATATCATGGGCACTCCCTTCATATAAGCTGCTGCAACAAATGCGGCCAAAGAACCGGTTTTTCCGCCAAACAAATCTAAAGGGGTCCCGTCAGAGCCATTGACATCGTGGTTGGTTATGTATCTGACCACTCTGTTCGACTCATTTGCCCCTGCATATTCTATCTCGTTTATATTATCATAACCAGAAACGGATCCATTGTTTTTAAAAATATTTTTGGTCATGTCATAAAACCTGAAACCAAAGGTGTAGTTGAAGCCTGATGCAAAATGATCAGCGCGGGAACCTTCAGCAAGTATCAAAAGTTGACGGGAAGGAATATTCCTTAAGGTATCAATTGCCTGTTTCCAAAAATCTGCAGGGGGCCCGTCGGCATAATCACATCGAAATCCGTCACAATTTGCAGTTAACACCCAATACTTCATGGCTTTTATCATTGCATTGCGCATAGCTGTATTGTCAAAATTCAATTGTGCGACATCGTTCCACCCGTTTGGACTTACAATGTTCCCTGCAATATCTTGCTTATACCACGAAACATTATTAATCCAAGGATTATCCCAGGATGTATGATTAGCAACCCAGTCCAGTATTACTGCCATTCCTTTGTTATGGGCCCCATCTATCAAAGCCCTTAAATCGGTAAGTGACCCAAATTCAGGATTAACTGACTTATAATCCTTTACGCAATATGGCGAATTGACTGATTTTACAGTTCCTACCGGATAGACAGGCATCAGATAGATTACATTCACTCCCAGATTTTTAATTGAATCCAGTCGCAAAATCACACCCTGAAAATCACGGGCAGAACTAAAACAGCGAATATTTACCTGATAAATAACCGCGTCCCTTGCGTCGGGAACACCACGAAAGGGAGAACCATATTGGACAGTATCCTTATCTGAACTGTTATGGTTATCGGATGAAATGAAATTTGTTTTTCCACTGCAATTTACCAACATCAGCATCAATAAAGCGAGTATATTGAATGCCTTTATTCCAGATTTATTAAAATTTTTACCCATAAAATGCTTTTTCTATATTATTACAGCTGATCATTATACGATTTTTATGGCTTCAGGTATCATTTGATCAATCCGATAATTCATTAACAATCCTTATTGTGGTTTTGTTGCTATGCTTACTACTGAATGAAGATCAAACAGTTTTAGATACCGGAATTTGAATTTCAATATTTTCTCACCGATATTGTAAAATTCATTAAATTTCGCAGGAAAATCAGGCAAACTAAAATATTCATCCCAGTATTAATTTATAAAGTGTAAACCATTATGAATCCATCCAGAAGAGATTTTATCAAATCAGCATCCATATTAAGTGCAGGCGCTATTTTCATCCCAAACCTGATGAGTTGTTCCCCTTCAGGCAGATTGAATATCGCCGTAATCGGTGTCGGTGGCCAGGGCCAATCCAATTGGGGCAAACTTATCAACCAGAAAGATCCAAAATGGAACGAAAACATTGTTGCGTTGTGCGATGTTGATGACAACCGTGCCGCTGGAGCCTTTAAAGCCATGCCAAAAGCCAAACGTTTTAAAGATTACAGGGTCATGTTCGACCAAATGCACAAGGAGATCGATGCCGTAATGGTTTGTACTCCCGATCACTCCCATTTTCCGGCAGCCATGGCTGCCATGCAATTAGGCAAACACGTCATCGTGGAGAAGCCGCTTGCACACAATATCTGGCAACTGCGTACCTTGAAGAAAGCCGCCAAACATTATGGCGTCACAACTCAAATGGCCAACCAGGGTCATGCAACCAATGGGATCAGACTTATCAAAGAATGGTATGATGCTGGTTTGTTAGGTAACGTAACGGAGGTTATTGCCTGGTTTGACGGCCCATCCTTTGGTCCGGGAAAATATTTCAACAAACCACAAAGTTTTCCGCCAGCAGCAGAGCCGGTTCCTTCCTATTTTGACTGGGATTTGTGGTTGGGACCTGCCGCTTCACGGCCTTACAACAGCGTCTATGCGCCGAAAACCTGGAGAAGCTGGTTCGATTTTGGAAATGGCGAATTGGGCGACTGGTGTTGCCACACCTTAGATGCCCCCTTCTGGTCGCTTGAACTGGGTATGCCGGATGTGGTTGAAGCAGAATTTAAAACACCTGTTCCCGACACAGGTTTTGTATCCGATCAGGCCGTTATCCGCTGGGATTTCCCTGCACGCGGGAACAAAGTTCCGGTAAAAATGCATTGGTACGAAGGCGGACTCAAACCGGAAATCCGTCCGGAATGGAAAGTTGACAAACTACCGGGAAGCGGGATGATCATGGTGGGCGATAAACAATGCCTTATTACAGGAGGAAGGCCCAACGAACCCAGATTGTTGATGCCCATGCCCGAGTGGGAAGCCTATAAAAGTAAACTTCCTGCCAAAACCATTCCACGGACTTTTGAAGAGAACCCGCAACGCGAATGGGTTGAAGCGATCAAAAACGGAACGATACCGGGCTCAAATTTCGACTACGCCACCCAATTGGTTGAGATGTCGCTCACCGGCGTCCTTGCTCAAAGGTTTAATACCCGCATTGAATACGATGCCAAAAACATGAAGGTTACCAATCATCCCGAATTAGACGTCTTTATCAAAGAACCTGCCAGGAGCGGTTTTTCTTTCGGTGAAAATCTATAATTTGAATCAGTTTCTTTCAAAATTGCCGATCAAATTTCCACTTCCGCTACGGCGGAGTGGAAATGCTTTTAATCAGATCTCACGGTAGTGACGCTCCCTGCATTCTTTGCGTTCAGATACTGAAATGTGGGTCGCCTCTTTCTTGATCCCAAGTATAAAAGAATAACTTTCCCTTAGTTTTTTACGCAACGGACAGAAAAGCCACTCTGGGTGCGTCCGTAAAATTTGTTGGCCGTGAAGTCTCCACTAAACATTACGCAGTACCATGCGTTGTCTCCACTGGGGGTTGAGCTCCACCAGTAGCCACTGCCACCGCGTGCATTGAAGGGCCCTTTGCTGGTGCGATAGCCACCCGGAATTGCAGAGAAACCGCTTGAATTTGTCCCGTTTCCATTCCTGCTCCAACCGGTGGTCGCTTTCAGTTCTTTGCTTGCAACTAACTCACCCCCTAAATTATCAGTTAATGTCCGCCATTCTTTATCCGTGGGGACATGCCAACCGGTGGGACAAAGTTTCCCGGTGTGAACGGTCTGCCAGTTGTACAGGGCACCATAGGTTGCTTTGTTTGCGGTCGAATCGTTGCCATACCAACAATAAGCGCCAGTTTTAAGCCCTGTCCAAGTCGTATCAGTTACATTGGGAATGGGTGTTCCATCATTGTATTTGGTTGTTTTAAGATTTTCAGTCATCCAGGTCTGAGTGCCAATAGTAACGGCAGAATAAACATTACCATCTATGTCTTTTACTTTTTCGACTGATTTAGAGCAACTAACACAACTAACAATCAAAAATAATCCGGTCAGGATTGAGAAAAGGTTCTTAAAATTCTTCACGATTGAGTTTTTTTTTGTTCGTCCAAAACTAAGAACAATTTCCAAAATATCAAAAAGTTTAACTTAGCAATCAACCCGTTTGGATTCTACCGGTTGGTGTTTCTTTTGAACGGGTGCAATCGTTCGCCCAGAACCAAAATTTTGTTACCTTTGTGGCTGAATTTGAGGTGAAACTCCGTGTGCTTGAACACCACGAAAAAAACAAGTGTAATGAAAAAAACCGTTTCTCTATTGTTTATGTTTGCAGGCATTCTGTTTGCAATTTGTTTATTGATTTCCAACATCTTAGCCACAAAAATTATCTTAGTGGGCCCCTGGGCTGCTCCGGCGGGCGTCTTGATTTTTCCCATCGCTTATATCATCAACGATGTGATTGTTGAGGTCTGGGGTTACCAAAAAGCACGGCTGATTATCTGGGCGGGCTTTGCAGTGAACCTTTTGGCAGCGCTCTTCTTTTCGCTTGCGATCGTTGTTCCGGCTGCCTCTTTCTGGCATAACCAGGAAGCTTTCTCAACCATATTGGGAAGTACCCCCCGGATCGTTGTAGCAAGTTTATTGGCCTATCTGGTTGGATCTTTCCTCAATGCAATCGTAATGAGCAAAGTAAAGGTGCTGATGAAGGGAAAAGAGTTTTCAGTAAGGGCCATTCTCTCGACTTTGGTGGGAGAATCGGCCGATTCGCTGATTTTTATTACCATCGCATTTGCCGGAAATTTCCCGTTTAGGGCCATCGTGGGAATGGTCATCACACAGGCCTGCATTAAGACTGTGTATGAAATTGTGGTCCTTCCATTGACAATTGTCGTGGTTAAATGGATCAAAAGAGTGGAAGGTATCGACTCATTCGATAATTCAATCTCCTATAATCCTTTTTTAATCAATCAAATGTGATATCCATGTCAAAGGCGCTGGTTGTATATTCAGGTGGACAGGATTCGACCACCTGTCTTTTCTGGGCAAAGAAACATTTCGACCAGGTTCAGGCCATCGCGTTCGATTACGGACAGCGGCACCTCGTCGAACTCACTGCAGCCAAACAGATTGCAGATAATGCCAGTGTCCCGATTCATATCTTCAAGATCAATCTGTTAAACGGAGTATCGCACAATGCCTTAACCGATCAAAACATGAAGGTCGAAAAGGAACAAACCGGAGATCGTCCCCCAAATACTTTAGTTGAGGGGCGAAACATGTTGTTTCTGACCTATGCGGCTATTTTTGCCAAAGCCAACGGGATCAAAGATCTGATAACCGGGGTAGGCCAGGCCGATTACAGTGGGTATCCCGATTGCCGGAATGAGTTTATCCTCTCCCTTAATCAGACGCTCAACCTTTCAATGGCCATGAGTTTTCGCATTCATACCCCGATGATGTGGCTGGATAAATCGCAAATTTGGCGAATGGCCGATGAACTTGGGGTGTTTGAAATAGTTAGGGAACAGACGATTACCTGTTATCATGGAATCAAAGGTGATGGATGCGGCAACTGTCCGTCGTGCAAGCTTCGGAACCGGGGATTGAAGAAGTATTTGGAATCTAAGGGTAAATAACGGATGAAATATATTACACGAACCATTTGGATTTTATCCCTGGTAAGCCTTTTTACCGACACGGCAAGCGAAATGCTCTATCCGATCATGCCCATTTATCTGAAGAGCATTGGTTTTTCTGTTTTCCTGATCGGAATACTGGAAGGGGTGGCCGAAGCAACCGCCGGACTTAGCAAAGGTTATTTCGGGAAACTATCAGACAATTCGGGCAAACGAGTTCCTTTTGTGCGATTTGGATATGCCCTGAGCGCAATATCAAAACCGATGATGGCGCTGTTTGTCTATCCACTCTGGATTTTCTTTGCCAGGACTGTTGACCGTTTTGGGAAAGGCATTCGCACCGGGGCAAGAGATGCCATCCTGTCCGACGAATCGACCCCTGAAACAAAGGGCAGGGTTTTTGGCTTTCACCGTTCATTGGACACTTTGGGGGCGGTATTAGGTCCCTCAATTGCACTGGTTTATCTTTTTTATTTTCCGCAAAACTATAAAACGCTATTCTTTATTGCTTTTATTCCGGGACTAATAGCAACGCTGTCTACATTTTATTTAAAAGAAAAAAAGGCCCAAGTAATTAGGCCTAAAGTAGCCACTCCATTCTTTTCCTTCCTGAAATATTGGAAAGTCAGCCCGGTTGCCTACCGGAAGTTGGTAATCGGATTGCTGGTTTTTACGCTGTTTAACAGCTCTGATGTATTTCTCTTGCTGAAAGCGAAACAAGCCGGACTGGACGATACCATGGTAATCGGCGTTTATATTTTTTATAATCTCGTCTATGCCCTATTTGCTTTTCCAATTGGGATCGTCGCGGACAAAATTGGTTTAAAAAGCATTTTCATTGGCGGACTGGCCTTGTTTGCAACAGTCTATTTGGGAATGGCCGTCAACACAAATTTGTTTTTCTTCTTCGGAATGTTCTTTTTGTACGGCATTTATGCTTCGGCTACGGAAGGAGTTTCAAAAGCATGGATTTCCAACATCACTGCCAGGAAGGACACCGCAACTGCCATCGGGACCTATACCGGACTTCAAAGTATTTGTACCATGCTGGCAAGTTCATTAACAGGGCTTATTTGGTTTAAGCTGGGCGCTGCCACGGCATTTATTACCACAGCCACAGCAACACTTTTGGTGATCGTTTACTTTCTGACCATCCCCAAACCAGCGATAATTAAGCAAGAGGCAACTTGATCAAAACGATCCATGCAGTAAGGATCTTCCAACCGGTACCCGTATGTTTAATTCACCTGATCAGTATTCCGGTTACCAATACTTCCGTAAATCCTGCCGGAAGCATCAGTCAGGCAATATTTGCAGGCGACTGGGCATTGGCCCAACTTTGGTTGTTTATTGTAATTCCGGTAGCTGGGGCAATCGTTGCCGGAATGGTTTACAAATTCCTAAAGGGTAAATAACCTTACCAGGAAGCTTTTCAATAAAAATAAGCTCATTTCCAACAAGTTGAAAACATCTAACCCTTTCGAAATTGCCTACTTTTAAAATAGAAAGGGGATAAACATCTTGCTTCGTTTCATGTATTCTCGGTACTTTACGCCGAAATAGAGAATGCATTCCTTTTCGTCAAATAAGGCGGTAAGGTAAAGAAAAACTGTGGATACAACAGAGACGAAAAGTAGTGGGATTGTTGTGTTTTTTAAGAATATGCCCCATGTTAAGATGATCAGGGATCCATAGAGGGGATGCCTGATGTATTTAAAGATTCCCTGTTCAACCAATTCGGTCGTCTTCTCGAACTGGAAGAGGGTTTCTCTTTCCTTGCTTTTATGTGGTTTGCCGATTTTAATCAGCAGGATGCTTCCTGCTATAACATAAATAATAGAAATCAATAGTAAAGCCCACGAAATAAGCTGCTTGTACCCAAAAGGATTTTCGAACCAAAAATGATAATTGCAAACCAGCAGCCACACGATACATTCCCAGCTGAAGAACCTGTAAAAACCATGGTTCCGGGTACTGAACAAACTTCGCCAGGATAAAACAAGGACAGGAACGCTCAAAATGAAGAAAAAAATCAATTTCCACATAATCCTTTCAATTACTATTTTCTTTTTTAGAATATCTCCTTTGCAGGAACAGGTACACCGGAATGCCGGATAAAATAAGGGTCATGCCAATTGCCGCTTCCCGTGGCCGGGTTGCGATGGTATTGATGAACAAGCCGATACAAAACAGGATAAAAATAGCCGGGACCACCGGGTAACCCCAGACTTTATAAGGCCGGTACACATCCGGCATTTTACGGCGCAAAATAAATACGCCCAGCGAAGTGGCCCCATAGAAGATAAACACGGCAAAAATAATCATGTCAGTCAGTTGATCGAAGGTTCCTGATAAAACCAGCACGGAAGCCCATATCCCCTGCCACAAGAGTGAGTTGGAAGGGACATTGGCTTTGTTCAGGTGTCCGATCCCCTGAAAGAAAAGCCGGTCGCGCGACATGGCGTAATAAGGGCGTGCGCCTGTTAAAATACTGGCATTGGTACATCCCAGTGTAGTGACCAGTATCAGTAATGACATAAACAGCACACCACTTGTTCCCCAGAAACTTCTGACCGCTTCAACCGCTGCGATCTGGTTTCCTGCAGCATGAACCTGCTCAAGTTGAGGAATTGACAAAAGGGAGAGATAAGTCACATTTACCAGCAGATAAATGAAGATCACGACAAAAACGCCAATCACAATTCCTTTCGGGATGTTTTTGGTGGGATTTTTCACCTCTCCGCCGATAAATCCAACGGAAACCCATCCCTGGTAAGCCCAGAAAGCAGCTAACATGGCGGTATAAAAGGACGAAAGGGTGACTGCCCCGCTTGTCAGGTCACTTACATTCATGAAATTTACCGGTTTGGTAGATACGCTGCTTAGGCCGAAGAAAACAATCACCAAAAGTCCCGCGAATACCAGAAACATGATTGCCTTACTTACCCCTGCTCCACTTTTTAACCCGGATATATTGAGCGCTGTTAAAACTGTGATCAATAAAATGGCAGTCAGTTTGACGCCAAAATCCTGAAAAGGAAAGAATACCCCGCCTATCGTAAAATGTTGCAAAGAAGGAAAAATTTCGGGAATAGGAACAATGCTGTTCAAAGATTGTGCAAACACATACGCCAGGGAGGAGATAGTTGCAGTTTGGATGACGGTAAACAAAGTCCAACCATAGATAAAAGCGAAAAAGCGGTTATAAATTTTTTTAAAATAGACAAATTCGCCCCCGGTATCGGCCAATAACCCGGCCACTTCTGCATTGCTGAGTGCGCCAAAAAGGGTGATAATCCCTCCTACAATCCATGCCATGAGTATCCAGACTGAGGAGTGAAGTTCCGCCGCCATTGGCGCTATTTTTTTATAAACACCTGATCCAATGATATTTGCAATTACAAAAATAACAACATACCCCAGACCAAGCGTCCTTACCAAATTCCTTTGATTACCCATAGATAAATGATAGATGAAGATGATAAATGTAGTAAAAACGGAAGTATAATTTGATTCAGCAGTTTATATATTTGTAGACTACCAAACAAATAAAACAGGTAATACCCGCGAGAATATTCTCACACCAACCGAAAATGAATATCAGGTAGGTTTGACACACGAAAAATATGATGTTGACGAGCAGTTGAAAAGTTTTGTTAACGCCGGTGGCGAGATTCTCGCCTGTGGAACCTGTTTAAAATCAAGACATCTTTCAGGTACTGAAACCTGCCCCATTTCAACAATGGTTGATTGTGTGAATGTGGTAGCCTGGGCTGATAAAACAGTTACGTTTTAATCAGCAAAAGATAAACAGGTTACGCATCGGCAAAAGACAATTAACATTTAGTTGTCGGGGCAATCATTTGTATATTGAAAACATTTAGCGAACTTTAGTTCGACAATTGTGAGTTCACTCCGAAAAGTAATAAAATTAAAATCGAGCTATATGCTATCTGCCCAACTTAGAATCGTACTTGCACTAATTTGCCTGGTTCCGCTATCACTTTCTATTTCTCAGGTAAAAGCACAAAGCCTGAAAGAGATCGAATCAGGCCGTGTTTCGTTACCAAATGGATGGAAACTCTCTCCTGTCGGGAAAATGCTGTCTGTCGGGGATTTACCTTTAAATATCGCTGTCTCCCTTTCGGGGAAGTTGCTTGCAGTGACCAACAACGGTCAAAGCAGCCAGAGTATCCATCTGGTAGATGCAGAAAAAATGCAGCTAATTGATTCGGTGGTTATCGCCAAAGGATGGTTGGGGCTTACTTTCTCAAAAGATGGAAAATATTTGTATGCTTCGGGGGGGAACGACAACTGGATCATGCGGTATCAGATCAGGAACAACAAGATCGTTCCATTCGACACGCTGGTAATTGGCAAACCCTGGCCAGTAAAGATTTCAATCGCAGGAATCGCGGTAGACGACAAACAGCAATTGCTTTATACTGTAACCAAAGAGAATAATTCACTGTATGTCTATGACTTAAAGGCAAAAAAGATAAAAAGCCAAATCCCGTTAGGGGGCGAAGGTTATGCCTGCTTGCTGTCGGACGACAACAAAACCCTCTATATTTCCTGCTGGGGATGCGACAAAGTTGTATTGTTCGATACCGAAAGGCAAATGGTAAAAGGCTCAATACCTGTCGGGGATAATCCCAATGACCTCTGCATCACCCGCAATGGCAAATACCTCTTTGTCAGCAATGCCAATGACAATTCGGTTTCCGTCATTTCAACCGGAAAAAATAGGGAGATTGAAATTTTGAATACTGCACTTTATCCCCATGCACCTTCCGGCTCGACCACCAACAGCGTAGCACTGAGCGAGGATGAAAAAAACGCTTTATATTGCCATGCAGACAACAATTGCCTAGCCGTTTTCGACGTAACTACCCCGGGCAACAGCAAAAGCAAG
>JAMDDG010000005.1:0-8487 GCA_023488865.1 Bacteroidota bacterium
CAAAAGATCCGACAGCCGGGAGCAAAAATTTATCGGGCAGAAATTTATCAAAAATTGAGCCATCTTTTCTTACCAGGATCGTCCTTTTTTCAGCAAAAGAGGTTAATTCCATTATTTTATCATTTCCGAAAGACAATATGACCGGTACCTGATCAATTGAATAGGGTAACGGATGTGAAAATATTAAGTTTCCCGAAAAACCATACAAAGAAAGGGTTTGTTTATCCACAAACAAATAGTCCGCACTTCCGTCTCCGTCTACATCAAATGGAAGGAAAAAGTGGCTTTTGGAAAAATTCCCCACCGTTATTATCTTACTGGAACCATCAAAGCCAAGCAACCTGATCTTCCCGTGATCATCGGTTGTAACCAGCGAGGTATGTATCCCTTTTGCTGTGATCAGGGATATATCATTTTTTGAGTGGACAAATTCGTCCTTGATTTTTACACGTTCTTTCCCTTGTCTGTCAAGAATATAGGTGCATTTCCGATCAAAGAAAACGATGTAATCTTTAGGGCCAACCCTGAAATGATGAATCGGAAATTCGACAAAATCCCCGGTAGCCTTTGGCTGCCATCCGACAACCGGTTTCCCGTTTTTATCAAAATTGTATACTTTGTGGTCACGGCAGGCAATCAGGAACCTGTAATCTTTTTTACCGTCATAATCGAAGACCGAAATTTCGTTGGTCGCACCGGATCTCAGCCTGACTGGGAAATTTTTCATACGGTTGCCATTACGGTCGATCAGATAAATGGCATCCCTGGTATTAAAAAGCAACTGAAACTCTCCGTTTTTTCGAAAATCAATCAGCTTGACATCTCCCATTAGGGCGCCATCCAACTTTATTTTCCACTTTTCAATACCGTCTTTATCAAGGTCGATCAGGTTATTCTCAGTATCCTGGAAAACCAATTCTTTATCCTGATTTTTTGTCGAATAAGTAACAAAGGCAGGTTTATTCCTCAATTTCGCCTTGAAAGGATAGCGCCAAAAGGGGACCAGATCCTGATTTGCAGCAGGATTGACCAACACAGATACTGTATTGAACCCCCTTCCGTTCTCATATCCCCATTGCCAGGCAATATTTTCAACTTTTTTTAAACTTGAAACAGCGTTTTTTAAAGGCTGGTATTTCGCCGGTTGGATGGACTGTTCAAAAAAAGGAAGTGAGTGACCCGGTGAACACCACATATAAAAATTGGAAGTTCGTGCCAGACCGGTTGCAAACTTTGTGTAAGAAGGGTTGTTTTGCAAAAGTTCGTTCCTTCTTAGAAGTTCCAGGTATCTTTTAAGCGATCCGGGTGTTGCACCCATTAAAATTGATCCATCATCCGCAGTAGTCATCCAGGCTGTTTTGATCGAACTAAAACAGAGCCCGCCAATGAGGTCCCCGAAATTTTCGCAGGGTACTTTCCAGATATTATTTCTTTCTGCTTCAGTTAATTCCAAGTCTTTCAGCTTATTTTTGCGGGCAGAGGACCATTTTTTTATTGCAGAAACCAAAGGATCATTGGTATCCGTTTTCACTTTGATCAGCAGAAAACGGTCGTCTGATTTATCTTCCAGATTAGGATTGGTAAAAACAGAGGCTGCCTCACCGGTCCAGCGTTCATTCAGATATTGACCAACTTCCAAATTAAGCTCTTTGGATAAGTTGGAAAGTTGATCCTGGTAACCAGACAATTTTCCTGCCTTCCGAAGGTAGCTGTCGTAATCTTCAAAATATTGTTCTGGATGAGAAAGATTTTGCGCTACAAAAAAAGTCGTTGTTGCCGGCATAAGCTGGATGAGTGAGCCTGAGAGTGGGTTTTGATGCTTAAATACATCCAAATAACAGGTCGCAGAAGTATCTGCAACCGTAAAGCCATTGGCAAGCAACTGGTTTTCTTTTTGAATTACATCGACTTCCGTCCATTTGGCATAATTTGGCAACAACATTCCGGTAGCCAATGAGTCGGCATAAAAGCGCGACAAATAGGCCGGGAAAGTTTTGTGGTTGATAAAAATATTGAGATCAATATTCTCGGAAGAATTTTTATTGACCTGGAGATAGCCGGGATCATCCGGAACGGAGGGTTTATCCATCTGTTCGATAGCTAATTGGAGCTGTAAAGGTCCATTTCCAATCAACAAAACCCCTCTTTGAAATGCTACCAGTAACCGCTTTTTTTCCCCCTTTTTTACCCATTCATATTGTTGTATTGGAGTGTTTTTGAACTCATTTTCTGTAGCGACAATATTTTTGGATTGAAAATAATCTTTGATCAATGAATTTATCCTGTTTTTCTCCGTGAGACTACCAATCTCAAGCAGATAAAGCATCGAGCTATCAGCCGGTACTACGATCAGTTCTTTGCGCCGGAGTAAGTTTTCATTCTCCTTGTTTTGAAGGACCAATGAATCTACAACGACAAAATCCCGGTAAATATCAGCTATTTCGCGAATATTCACCAAAGATTGCCAGCTACTGTTTTTCACTGTTTTATCGGCAAAATCGCCCAGATTGCGGATCCTTATAAAAAAAGGGGACTCCGCTGGAACTGCCTTGAGCGGGGAAGTACCTAAATATCTCGACTCTTTGGCAAAGAAATACCAACCGGCAGCTATCCCTGCTATCAAAAGTACGGTTATGAAAATCGACAATCTCTTCCCCATGTTTGTTCGCTATATCTATGGTAAAAATAATATTTTACAGGGAATAGTCAGGTTAAGTTCAAGTATTATCAAGACATTGTGGTTCAATTACTCATTGAGACTTTACCTGAGATGCATCCACAATTTTATAGACTTTGTCAGATCGTCTGACTTTTGAAGGAACTGTCACCGAACAATAGGAACCCTTTGAAGCTTCTTCAACCGGCTTCAATTCAACTCTTACTTCTTCAACAAGGGTCTGGATCACCCCGCTGCTTGGACCGGTAATCATTATTTCATCCCCCGGTTTGAGTGGACCCGTTTCAAGTTTAATCTCGCCGACACTGATATTGGTGAAGAAATTGGTGACTTTACCCAGATAGACCCTTCTTTTGGTGGCTAATGAACCGTAATTTCCGCTCCATTCTCCCAGTCTTTGACCTAAGTAGTAGCCATTCCAGAATCCCCTGTTGAAAACCGTTGCCAGCCGATTGTCCCAATCGGCAATTTTCCCAGCATCAAACGTTCCTTCAAGATAAGCATTGACAGCTTCGCGGTAGCACTCAACGACACATTTCACATAATCAGCGCTTCTGGCACGTCCTTCTATTTTCAATACCGTAACCCCGGCATCCAGTATTTTATTTAGAAAATGGATGGTCTTCAGGTCTTTGGGTGACATGATGTATTCATTGTCTATCTCCAGCTCTGCTCCTGTCTCCTTGTCGGTGACCGTGTAGGCACGCCGACAGGGTTGCATGCATGATCCCCTGTTGGCGGAAGAGTTCATCTCGTGGAGGGAAAGATAGCATTTGCCGGAAGTAGCCATGCACAACGCACCATGGACAAACATTTCGAGGCGGATCAACTCACCACCGGGACCGCGAAGATCGTCTGCGCTTATTTTTTTGGAAATCTCCCACACCCGGCCAATGTTCATTTCCCTCGCCAACACCATCACGTCAGCATACTGTGCATAAAATTTAACTGTTTCGTAATTGGTAATATTTAACTGCGTAGAAATATGAACTTCCATGCCTATTGCCCTGCAGGTCTGAATGACGGCTAAGTCGGAAGCTATCACAGCAGAGACACCCGCTTCTTTGGCTGCTGCTATAATTTGCTTCAACGTTTCGGTTTCTTCATCAAAAACAACCGTATTAACCGTGAGATAGGTTTTTACCCCGGCTTTGGCCGCACGACGCGCTATCTCTTTAAGGTCTTCCAAGGTAAAGTTATTGGCCGATCTGGCCCTCATATTCAGGTGCTCCACCCCAAAGTAGACAGATCCTGCACCTGCCTGTATGGCCGCCATCAATGATTCGTAAGAACCAACAGGGGCCATTATTTCGATATCATTAATCATTCTAAATATTATTTACAAGTGCCTAAAGTGGGCTAAAGTGCCTAAAGTACTTACATTACGTGGGTGATCTGTATGGAGTCCCCGACTTAAGGCCCTTCTATCCGTGGCAAAAGTACAATTTTATCTGTTGAGTGAATTATGACCCTCCCCCGGATAAAGTTTTTAGATTAACTGTATATTTGAAAAATTCCATAAGGAATGCTAATGAATCTTAACTCCCTGAACAAATGAAAAATTTGACATATGCCATCGCTTTACTTTTTCTAATTGTTTCAGCAAAATCAGACAATCGCTATTACAATGAAAAATACCGGCCTCAGGTTCACTTCTCGCCGGAAAAGAATTGGCTGTTCGAATCCAACGGATTTGTTTTTTACCATGGGGAGTACCATCTTTTCTATCAAAACGTGGCCATCAACAAAAAAATATTGTACAATCAACTGGGACATGCTGTTAGCAAGGATCTGATTCACTGGCATCATCTTCCGTTTGCCTTCACACCTGACGAAAAGGCAACTGATATGGCCTCTTGCCGGCCTATGGCAGGCAGCGCAGTGATTGATTCCATGAATGTGACGGGATTAAGGCAAAAAGAGGAGAAAACGATGCTGATTTTTTATTCGGACAGCAACGGAAACCAAAATCTTGCCTTTAGCAACGACAAAGGGGTTACCTGGAATAAATATGCCAAAAATCCGTTAATCAGTGATCCCGGAGAGGATGCACACGATCCCAAAGTCTTTTACCATTCCCCTTCCGGGAAATGGATCCTTGCTTTGTTCAGCGGGAAGGGAAAAGGGACCAATTCAGAAGGAATTTCATTTTACAGTTCTGCTGATCTGCTTCACTGGGAATACCGAAGCCATTTGGAAGGGTTCGGTGAGTGTCCGGATATTTTTGAAGTTGCGTTCGAGGAAAAACCTACAGAGAAAAAATGGGTGGTTTTAAGTGGCGAAGGGGATTATAAAATCGGCGTTTTTGATGGGGTATCATTCAAACCTGAGACTGGAATGCAAAAACTCGATTATGGAAAAAATTTCTATGCAACGCAAACACTTTCCAATTCACCGGACGGGAAAGTCATTCAGATTGCATGGATGAGAGGTGGCGAATTTCCCGATATGGCTTTCAACGGGCAGATGAGTTTCCCGACAGAGTTGTCGTTGAGATCGACGAAGAAAGGAACAATTTTATGCAGAAAGCCCATTTCGGCCATTTCAGCTTTGTACGACCATAAACTGCTAAAGAAAGATAAGAACCTGATACCTGGTTTAAAAGGAAATCTTTTGAGTGGTATAAAGGGAGACGTTGTTTTTGTAAAAGCGGTTTTACTCCCCAAAGATTGTGACCATTTTGGAATTGTCGTCCGCAACGGCAAACAATCGGATGGTACTGATATCCAATATGAAACAGCTCAAAAGACCCTGAGTGTGAACGGTAATAAAATGGTTTTGGAACCCATCGACGGCAAAATTGAATTACAGATACTCATCGACCGCTCCTCTATCGAAATATTCGGAAACCAGGGTGAGTCAGGAATCAGTACCTGTTTTACTCCTGTTCACGGAGAAGATAATTTCATCCTTTATACCCAGGGGGGAGAACTTTTTGTTGAATCATTAGAAGTGCACACCCTGAAAACAGCCTGGTCCAACAAATAAAATAATTAAATCTATCTTTGTTCCCTGAATTCAAATTTGATTTTTGGTATTACAAAAAGATCAACCTTAATGGCAAATTTGCTCGAAAATATTGATTACCCATCTGATCTTAAGAAAATTAAAGAAAAGGATTTACCCAAAGTATGTGCCGAACTAAGGGAACTGATTATTCGCGAAGCCTCCTGCAATCCGGGCCATTTTGGCGCCAGTATGGGAGTCGTTGAACTGACGGTTGCACTTCACTATGTATACAATACTCCCTACGATAAACTGATCTGGGATGTCGGGCATCAGGCATACAGCCATAAAATTCTGACCGGAAGGAGAAACCAATTTCATACCAACAGAAGATACAAAGGGATAAGCGGTTTCCCCAAACGATCGGAGAGCGAATACGATGCATTCGGTGTTGGGCACTCCTCTACCTCAATATCAGCGGCACTCGGCATTTCAATTGCAGCAGAATTGAATGGTGAGAAAAACCGCAAGGTAATTGCAGTTATCGGAGATGGTTCCATGACAGGCGGAATGGCTTTTGAAGGGCTTAACAATGCCGGGGATACCAATGCAGATATCCTTGTCATCCTGAACGACAACAATATGTCAATTGACCCAAATGTTGGTAGTCTCAGCAGGTACTTTGTCGGCATGCAGACCTCCAAGGCATACAACCGCCTGCGATCAGGTGTTTGGAAGATCCTCAAACACTTTAGAAAAGTAGGCAGAAAGACGATATCGTTGATACAAAAACACCAGCAAGCGGTAAAATCAATGGTTTTTGGCGACAGCAACCTGTTTGAAGCACTTGGGTTTCGTTATTTTGGTCCGGTTGATGGCCATGATGTCGTTGCACTTACCAGGATTTTCAATGATCTGAAAGAGATCCCGGGACCTAAATTGCTTCATGTACTTACTAAAAAAGGGAAAGGGTTCACGCCCGCAGAAAATGATGCGACCAAATGGCATGCCCCGGGCAAGTTTGATGCGGTAACGGGTGAAATATACAATGATCCTGATACGCTGCCCAAGGCTCCAAAATACCAGGTTGTTTTCGGAAAAACATTGTTGGAACTGGCCAGAATAAACAAAAATATTGTTGGGGTAACCCCGGCTATGCCGAGTGGCTGTTCCATGAATATCATGATGGAAGAGATGCCCGAGCGGGCATTTGATGTAGGTATAGCTGAACCGCATGCAGTAACTTTTGCTGCAGGAATGGCGGTCTCCGGGAAACTCCCGTTCGTCAATATCTATTCCTCTTTTATGCAAAGATCGTACGATCAGATCATTCACGATGTGGCGCTTCAAAAGTTGAATGTTGTTTTTTGCTTAGATCGCAGTGGATTGGTCGGTGCAGACGGGGCGACCCATCACGGGGTTTTCGATTTGTCGTTTATGCGGAATATTCCCAATATGACCGTCTCTGCCCCCATGGATGAATTAGAGCTCAGAAATCTGATGTTTACTGCCCAGCTCCCTGACAAAGGGCCGTTTTCCATTCGTTATCCCCGCGGAATCGGGATCCACAAAGAGTGGGAAACCAAATTCACCGAAATCCCGGTAGGGAGAGGAAGAAAAATAGCTGAGGGGGAAGATGTTGTGATCCTTTCTATCGGACATCCTGGTAATTTTGTAATTGAAGCTCGAAAGATCCTTGCATCCGAAAATATCTCTGTTGCACACTTCGACATGCGTTTTCTCAAACCTATCGATACCGAAATTCTGGAAGAGGCCGCAACCCGGTTTGACCACATAATAACCGTTGAAGACGGCATGATTGACGGTGGATTCGGCAGTGCAGTCCTGGAGTATTTTTCCACCAGAGGATGGAAGAAATCAGTTGTCAGATTGGGAATACCCGATCGCTTTGTTGAACAGGGTACCCAACAGGAACTTTACCGGGAATGTGGATTTGATGTGGAGGGTATCTGTAAGGCTGTCAGAAAAATTTTAATTGGGAAATGTGAAAATGTGAAAATGTGAAGATCCGGTGGCTGGTTAGCTATTTGTATAAGCCCATCTATCACTTATCCCGTTTAAATTTCCTTCAATCACTCTTCAATTTCCACATTTTCAAATTTTCAAATTTTCAAATTAATTGATTTCCGCTTTTGTATAATATTTTTATATACCTTTGCCAAGCTTTTTAACGGGGATAATTATGAACTACCTTTCGCAATTTACCCTTCCATTTTCAGGATTAAGTGAGGGAAAGCATCAATTTGATTTTAAAGTTGGGGATCGTTTCTTCGCCGAATTTGAGGGATCGGAAGTTGAGAAAGGGGAGCTGGAAGTCAGGGTAGAACTGGAAAAACGATCTACTTACTTACGGCTAATTTTTTCGATTAACGGGGTGGTTCAATTGGTCTGTGACCGTTGCCTTGAAAATTTTAATTATCCGCTTGAAAGCAAAAGAGAGCTGTTGGTTAAATTCAGCGAAAAGCCGATAGAAGATGAAGCCGAAATGATTTATCTTCATCCCAGTGCTTTTCAGGTAGAGATAGCACAGTTCATTTATGAATTCGTGATTTTAAGTTTGCCCATCCGGAGAATCCATCCTGATGGAGAAGATGGAAAGAGTTTGTGTGACCCGGTTATGATCAAAAAACTGGAAGAACTCAGATACCATGGTAAAACTTTAAAAGAACCGGATGACCCGAGATGGAATGAGTTAAGAAAAATTATTGGAAATTAAAGTAAAGATTATTAAAAATGGCACATCCTAAACACAAACACTCCAGTACGAGAAGAGATAAGCGCCGGACTCACGACAAAGCCGTACCTGCACAAATTTCATCCTGCTCTAATTGCGGTGCAGCGGT
>JAMDDG010000005.1:9171-10652 GCA_023488865.1 Bacteroidota bacterium
CGCCTGTACGATTGTATGAACCTGTTTCTTATTCATTGGGCGGCGGAGGGAAAAGGATCAGACCTGTGCTGATGCTGCATGCTGCTTCCCTTTTTTCAGATCAAATTGAGGCTGTTTATCCGGCAGCGATAGCCATCGAACTCTTCCACAACTTTACTTTGTTGCACGACGACATCATGGACCACGCTGCTATCCGGCGAGGGGTTCCTTCGGTTCACATGAAGTATGGAGAGAACAGTGCGATCCTGAGTGGCGATGCCATGTCGATTATGGCTTTCCGCTTTTTATCCCGATGTGAGGTGACAAAACTCTCTCCGGCTCTTTCCCTTTTCTCGACTACTGCACTCGAAGTTTGTGAAGGCCAGCAATACGACATGGAATTCGAAGAAAAAGAGGAGGTAACTGTTGCTGAATATCTGGAAATGATTAAATTGAAGACTGCAGTGCTAATTGCCTGTAGCCTAAAAATGGGCGCATTGTTAGCCGGTGCGGATGAACTTAACTGCCGGCTTCTCTATGATTTTGGGATACAGATCGGCCTGGCTTTTCAGCTCCAGGACGATTGGCTGGATGTTTATGGGTTGGAAAGTACTTTTGGAAAGAAAATCGGGGGCGATATCTGCGAAAATAAAAAAACTTATATTCTTCTCAAAGCCCTTGAAATGAGTGACGAAAAGTCTTATTCAATCCTGAAGGAATGGAGCAAAAAAATTGATTTTGACCCGAAAGAAAAAATCGAAGCCGTGAGGGGAATTTTCACCCGGACCGGAGCCGCCGACGTAACCAGAACCTTGATGAAACAATACCATGATCAGGCAATAGAGACACTGAACAAGCTGGAAATTGCTGATTCAGAAAAGAATGAACTAAGGAATTTTGCAGCGAAGGTATTATCGAGGGTACATTAATTTCGAGCTTCAATTACCCAGGACAGACTCCATACGGGTAATCGCTGCTTCTAAAACCTGTCTGGGACAGGCAAAATTCAACCTGAAAAATCCATTACCCTCTTTTCCGTATATCGACCCTTTATTTAAAACTATCCCTGCCTGGTCGATGAGTATCCTGTTCATTTCCAATTCACTCAAACCGTATTCTCGAAGATCGAGCCAGGCCAGATAGGTCGCTTCTGTAAAAGTCATCTTAACTTTAGGCATTCTCTCCCCGAAGAAGGCCAATAAATAATCGCGGTTAGCTTCCAGGTACTCATTTTGCTGGTTTACCCAATCCGTTCCGTGATGATAGGCTGCTTCCAGGGCAACATTTCCAAAAATATTTCCGCTCTGCAAGTGTAAAGTATGCAAAAAGCGTTCAAATTTTTGCCGGATCTTTTTATCCGCGATAATGACATAGGAGGTTGCCAGTCCGGCCATATTGAATGTTTTGCTCGGCGCCATACAGACAATGCAATTATTTGCCAGTTCCTCCGATATTTTTGGTAATGGAAGGTGCCGGAATCCGTTATAAATCAGATCAGAATG
>JAMDDG010000240.1 GCA_023488865.1 Bacteroidota bacterium
GTCTTCGCGGCGTTCGTCCGCGATCCAGTCTTCCACGGCTGCCTATCAGGACATCAACCGGCAATTGGGTTCATGGAATGACCAACCTAAAGTAGAACCTGATCAGCAAGTTCAGGCAAAGCTGGAAAACCGTATTCATGAACTGGAACGTAAGCAGGAAGAAGATGCGCTGCGTAAAAAGACAGAAGACGACCAATTGGCCGTGATTGAAAAATCGTACCAATTAGCCGCGAAATACATGCCGGGCACTACTATTCAGGGAACAAGTAAGCCGCCGGTGGATGCAGGTAAAGCTACATCAAATATTTCGTCGGATGAAAAGGCCGTTGCACAACCTGTTCGCCAGTTTAAAACCAATGTAGTTTCCTTTCTTGGTAGTTCCGGCAACGATTCTGAAAATGCGGAATATGATTCGGACTTACGTAATTCTGGATTTAGAACTGTGGCGGAGAATGACAAATCAACCAATAAAAACAGTATTCGTGCGTGCATCAATCAGACGGTTACCCTGACCAATGGGAAAGAACTGCAATTACGACTATTGGAGCCTATTCAGGTTGGAGACGTGCTGATCCCGGACAATACACTCATTACGGGGCTCTGCCGGATCGGTGGCGAACGGCTTAATGTCACAGTAACTTCCATTCAATATGCCGGAAATATTATTCCGGTTCATTTGCAGGTTTACGGAACTGACGGACAAGCTGGAATTTCCGTTCCCGGCAATGATGCCGTGACGGCGGCCAAAGAAGTGGCTTCATCGCTGGCTTCATCCTCCGGGAGCAGCATCATGATCTCGGACAATGCTAGTTCGCAACTGGCCGCTGATTTGGGAAAAGGACTGATAAAGGGTGCTTCACAATTCGTCAGTAAAAAGATGAGTACCGTCCGGGTAACCATTAAAGCGGGATACCAGGTATTGCTCCTGCCAAAAAACTAGAAGCCCCTCTATATCTCCCCGAGGGGGAGACATCTAAAAAAAACAGTAAATAATTTTAGTATAAACCGGGCTTGTTTTCTTTCCCCTCCTTGGGAGGGGCCAGAGGAGGCTCATCAAAAACAAACACAATGAAAAGAATTTTGATCATACTTGTCGTTCTTGCAAGTTCATTTATAAGTATCGCACAGGAAAAGACAAAAGACAATCCTGAAAAATCCATGCCCAGTACCGGGAACTATTTCCAGGGATTAACACGTCCGCTGACATTTGACAAAATGATTCCTCCTTATGCGCTCGAAGTAACCTTCAGTAAAACGGTTCACATTATATTTCCAGCAGCTATTCGCTATGTCGATTTGGGAAGTGCTGACCTGCTGGCAGCCAAAGCAGACGGAACGGAAAACGTTTTGCGGGTCAAAGCTGCCCAAGAGGGATTTCCCCGGGAAAGTAATCTATCGGTGATCACGGACGATGGTAGTTATTATTCGTTCAATGTGAAGTATGCCGACGAACCTGTCAAGCTTTCGGTGGAGATGAGTGATCTGATCCACAGTTTGAGAACCGGGATCGGTCGTGGAAACAATACCGATATTAATCTGGAAGATTTGGGCGGTGAATCGCCAGTATTGGTGAACCGGATTATGCAGGCGATTTATAAAAACAACCGTCGCGAAGTTAAACACGTCGGCTGCAAACAGTTTGGGATGCAGTACACCTTGAAAGGCATTTATTCGCACAATAACCTGATGTATTTCCATACGGAGCTTAAAAGCTCATCGAACGTACCGTTTAATATCGATTACATCTCATTCAAAATTGTCGATAGAAAAGTAGCGAAGCGCACGGCTATCCAGCAACAATCCATTGTTCCGTTAAGGGCATATAACCAACTGATGGTCATTGGCGGAAAGAAAACTGAGCGGACCGTGTTCGCTCTCCCAAGGTTTACATTGCCGGAAGGCAAACAACTGCTTGTCGAACTAAATGAAAAAGATGGCGGACGGCATCAATCGTTTACTTTGAAAAACGATGAGCTGATTCATGCCAAAGGAATTAGTAAACTGAAGGTTGAATAAAACACAATCAAAATGATTACAACCTTTATTGTACTTTACATCCTTTGCTGGATATATATGATCTATTCCATGATAAATGCCCCGACGGATGTTGAACTGTGGGGAAGAGAGGTTGAATAATCAACCTTTTAACAAACGCCTGAAATAAAAAATCAGGCGTTTGCTTTTTTTTGCCCGATTAATTTCTTCAGTATTCAAAAACGGATAAAATGTTTTTGTTTAATTATTTTATATTTGAGCTAAATTGCTCCAGAATTATAAAACACTGATAATTAAATATTCTAAAGGATGACTAAAGCTGACGTTGTTAAGAAAGTAAGTGAAGATACCGGAATTGAAAAAGTGACTGTAGAAAAAGCCGTTGAAGCTTTTATGGAAACAGTAAAAGAATCATTGACGAAAGGTGACAATGTTTACCTGCGGGGATTCGGTAGTTTTATCGTAAAAAAAAGAGCCTCCAAAGTTGCTCGTAATATTTCGAAAAACACAACAGTTATTGTTCCTGAGCATTTTATCCCTTCCTTTAAACCAGCCGATACCTTTGTTGAGCAGGTTAAAGAAAACGTGAAATAAGATAATCATAAGCTGAACAATACCTACATCTCCCACTATTTTTAGTTGGTACAGGAACTGTTTTGCGTTGTCGCAAAAGATTTGAGCTTTACCTCTGCGTTTATTTTAAATAGATTGCACGTTCATACTTCTACAAACCTACTCCCTTCATCTCATTTTTTTGAAGCAACAGAAATAAACTTTTAACTTGCAATTTATTTCAGAAAAACGATGAAAACAAAGCAACTTACCATTGCTATACATACGCTAGTTTGGTTGTTGTTACTGGTTATTCCATATATTTCAACCAATCAGGTCTTCGAGTCGGTGGACTCGGCTTATGACCTTAAGTATCTCTTATTGTGTTTTGCCTTAAGCGGTGTATTGCTGGTCACTTTTTACTTAAACTACTTTTTTCTGATACCGAAGTTCCTATTTTCAAAAAAGCGCTGGCTCTATCCTTTAGTCCTTTTATTGACGATAGCCATGGTATTTTTACTTCTGGGTATCCTATTTCTTTTTTCTGGCGTGGTTCACGAAACATTGGCCAAAACCGGTATGGCAGTTGAAAAAATTATTCCTGTCATCTTAATTAATGCTGTTTCGTTATGGCTACTGGCCATCGTTTCGTCTGCTTTATGGACCATTTACAACAGGCTTCGGGAAGCTGAAAATGAAAAGCTTTCGGCTCAAATCGCTTCCCTCAAATCTCAAATCAATCCACACTTCCTGTTTAATACGTTGAATAATATTTATGCTACTGCACTTGACACCTCGCCCAAGACGGCAGATATGGTTGATAAACTATCGGAAATGATGCGTTATACGATGAAAGATACACAACGTGATTTCGTCATGTTGGAGGATGAAATAAACTACATCAATAATTTTATTGAACTGCAGAAATTGCGTTTAGACAAAAGTGTGAAGCTTGAATGTGATATTATTGAGCATGTTCCTCTATTACAAATTGCCCCCATGCTACTAATCCCTTTTGTGGAGAATGCGTTTAAACATGGTATAAACTCGGAGCAAAAAAGCCATATCAAAATTGAAATTGCAATGAACAAAACTGAATTTCAATTGATTGTTACCAACAATAAAGTCAATGTTCAAAAGGATATTTCAGAGCGCAGCGGATTGGGAATTGAGAATACGAAGCACCGGCTGAATCTGATTTATCCTTCGAAACATCTGCTGGTTATTAACAATACCGAAAAGCAATTTGTTGTTTCTTTATACATCAACCTGCTATGATGAATGCGATTGCCATTGACGACGAACCACTTGCGTTGACTGTAATTCAGTCGCTGTGCGATAAAAGTGAACGTATCAGCCTTCAGAAAGTATTCACCCAACCGAGTGAGGCTGTACGATATTTACACAAATACCCAGTTGATCTGATTTTCTGCGACATACAGATGCCCGCAATGACCGGCATAAATCTGGTAAAATCGTTACGGCAACAAACGATGGTAATTTTTACCACTGCTTTTAGTGAATATGCTGCTGTTAGCTACGAGTTGAATGCAATCGATTATTTACTAAAGCCCATCAACCTGAAACGCTTCACCCAGGCCATCAATAAAGCTGAGGAATACCTAGATTACATTCATAAAAAAGACAACAATGCCGATAAAAACATCTTCGTGCGCGCCGATTTTAACCTGGTAAAAATTCCTTTGGCAGACATTCTTTATATTGAAGGATTGGCCGACTATCTTAAAATACATATCAAAGACCGCAAACCAATTGTGGCACGGATGCCCATGAAAGAAATGATGGAAAAGCTAAATTCGACCGAATTCATTCGAGTACACCGCAGTTTTATCTTACCATTCAGTAAAATTGAGGCTGTTAGAGGCTCTACAATTTTTATAGCCGACCAAGAGTTCCCCATTGGGAGAACTTATGCTGAAGATTTTTTCAGCCGCTACTCTTCTTAGATACGATAATATAAAGTGGGCGTAAAGCCAGCCCGAAGTGTTTATCGCTTAACTTCCTACCTTCTTCTCAAAAATTTCCGCAGGCTTTTTTTTGACTCCATATTTGTGTGGTATCCGCAAATAAAGATATGCAAATGGAGCCCAAAGTGCTTAAATTCAATCTTGTAAAGTTGTTTTCGGCTAAGTGGTTAGTCGGTTTTTTACTTATCGTGCTTATTACAAGGCACTCATCAGCATTAGCCCAAAACGAGTTGGCTTTTGAGTATGATATGCCATGGCAACAAGACAACTATTTGGCAAAAAATGGCCATTTCTTAAAGCATAAACAATTAGGACTGTCAAAAGAGGAAGCCATGAAAATGGCCGACACGTCTCCTACTTTTGGCGTTTATCGCGATAATTATTTCGTTACAGGAATCCCGATCAATAAAAAAGTAACGGATATTACAGCCGATGCAGCTTTCCAGATCAGTATAAAACACCGGATTACGAAGCAAATATTGCCATTCAATACATTTGCCTATTTGACTTATTCCCAAAAATCATTTTGGGATATCTATGCCGAATCGAGCCCGTTTCGCGATTCGAATTACAATCCGGGGCTTGGTTTGGGAAAGTATTTGTTCCGCGACAACAAACTGGCCGGGGCTGCCTCGGTTCAGGTTATGCACGAATCGAACGGGCGGGACAGTATTGATTCGCGAAGCTGGAACTATTTAAGCCTGTCGGTGAAATATTACTTCAGCCCCAATCTTAGTATTGTCGGAGAATTTTGGCCTCCTTTTACCGAGTTTGGCACAAACAGCAAAGACTTAATTGATTACAAAGGGTATGGCTGCCTTTCTGCTAATTATGTGACTAATAATCAAAGATGGTGGTTGTCAGCCGATCTACTTCCCCGGAAAGGTTTTGGAAATATCAACACCACATTTACAGCTGCATTCAGGGTGTCGTCCCGGTCAACACAGTATTTGTTTGCCAGGTTTTATCAGGGCTACGGCGAGAGCCAGAAAGACTACCAGAAGTATGTGATAAACATTCGTGTCGGGATATGTATCAAGCCCGATTTCCTTAGCATATTTTAGTTCGATTTAGAAACCATAAAAACAATTAAAAAATGGAAGCATTAAATGAAAACACATTTAGCCACCGGAAATTCGTTTCGCTGGGAATACTTTTTACCTTGGTCATTCTGGTGGCAACAGCCATCCTTATCCAAGTATTTGAAGCCATTGAAAACGATTTCTTCATACACTTTTTTACCGTAATACACATTTTTAATGGGCTTGCTTTTACCATTCTGGCGGTTCTTCATGCTAAGATAAACTGGAAGGTAATTATGGCTTATTTTCAATCAAAAGACTTGTCAATAAGCAAAGAAGCTGTTTGTGCTTTCTGGTTTATGGCAGCAGCGATTCTTTCGGGGATACTCTTTGTTTTCACTTTTCTTGTATAGTGAGCTCTGTTTTACAGAATCTGTAGGAATAACGCAAAATGAGGAATCTGGTCTTTGGAGAAAAAGGGAGAACCTCGACCGTTTTTCGCTTAATTCTCCCCCTTTATCTCAAAAATTTCAACAAGTTTCTTTTTGATGTCATATTAGCACCGTGACTAAAAAATCTGGTGAATCCTGACATTCAAGTTCATTATCCTAAAATTTCAATTATGCTTAAGAAAATTGCAGTCAATTTAATTCTTATATTTAGTACCACACTCTTCGTTCAGGCTCAATCCAAATTTACGGTGAGTGGTACCGTAAAAGAAAAATCTTCAGGTGAGACACTTATCGGCGTAAACGTAGTGGTCGCTGAAAAGCCTAATGTGGGCGTAACCACTAATGAATATGGCTTCTATTCTATCTCTCTTCCTCAAGGCAACTACACGTTGCGTTTTTCATATATCGGCTACGAGCAGGAATTAGTCCCTGTAAAGTTGAATTCCAATATTAAAGTAAATATGAACCTGTCCGAAGGCATCAGCCTGCAAGAGGTAGTGGTGTCAGCTAAAAAAGCGGATGATAATTTAACCAATGCCGCCATGGGTACCGAAGTGTTGAACATGAAAATAGCGACAAAAGTTCCGGTGCTTTTTGGTGAGAAAGATCTTGTGAAGACCATTCAACTCATGCCAGGGCTAAAATCGAATGGAGAAGGAAGTAATGGGTTTTCGGTGCGAGGGGGGGCTAGCGACCAAAACCTGATACTGCTGGATGAAGCACCTGTATATAACGCATCGCACCTGTTGGGTATTTTCAGTACGTTTAACAGTGATGCAATTAAAGATGCTACGATCATAAAAGGAAATAGCCCGGCACAATATGGAGGAAGGCTTTCGTCGGTACTGGATGTAAAAATGAAGGAAGGTAACAATCGAAACTACCAGATGAATGGCGGCATTGGCTTGCTTACGAGCCGGTTAACACTGGAAGGCCCCATTCAGAAAGAAAAATCGTCATTTATCATCTCGGGCAGAAGAACATATGCCGACCTTTTTGCAAGGCTTTCGTCCGATTTCAAGGATGTGAAATTGTACTTCTACGACCTGAATGCGAAAGCCAATTTTGCGATCAACGATAAAAACAAATTGTATGTGTCAGGCTATCTGGGTAAAGATGTATTAGCGGCATCTAACCTGTTTGGAAGCAATTGGGGCAATGCTACCGGCACGTTACGATGGAACAGTTTGTTGAGCAGTAAGCTATTTTCGAACACCTCGTTTATTTACAGCAATTACGATTTCAATGTCGGTTTTAAGAGCGACGTAAGCGAAATCAATTTTAATTCCAACATCAAGGATATAAACCTTAAGCAGGATTTCTCATTTTACCTGAATTCGAAAAACACCATTCGATTTGGCTTTAACCTGGTACATCACACCATTACGCCCACAAAAGCTGAGGGAACTGATATTGTAAGCAATAAGAAAAGCCGTAAAGGATTAGAAAATTCGATGTATGTGAGCAATTCGTTCGAAGTATCAGAAAAAATTAATATCGACTATGGCTTTCGCTTTTCGTCGTACAGTATTTTGGGCGGCGATACTTATAACATCTATAAGGACAACGAACTCGTTGAGTCAATCGAACTAGCCAAAGGGAAAACCGGCAAGTCTTATTACAACCTTGAACCCCGGGCTTCTCTGAATTATCGGTTGAGCCAGACGGCCAGCTTAAAAATGGGTTATGCCCGAAATACGCAAAACTTACACCTGATGAGCAACTCTACAGGCGGCAGCCCTACTGACCAGTGGATTGGAAATAGCTATAATATTAAGCCGGAAATAGCCGAGCAGGTGAGCTTCGGGTTCAGTAAAAATTTCAATAACAACAAGTTCGAATTTAATGCAGAAACCTATTATAAAACGATGCAGCACCAAATTGATTATCGGGACGGGGCTGACATTAACACGGTGCCTGATATCGAAAGTGAACTGCTCTTTGGTAAAGGAAGGGCTTATGGGCTGGAAGTTTTATTCAGAAAAAATACTGGAAGATTTACCGGATGGGTAGGTTACACGCTCTCGAAAACCGAACGGAAAATAAACGGCATCAACAGTAATAACTGGTACGATGCCAAAAATGACCGTACCCACGATTTGACGATGGTCGGGATTTATAATCTTACCCCGCGGTGGACATTGTCTGGAACATTCCTATACACCACCGGAAATGCAGTGACATTCCCAACCGGGAAATACGTTTTGAATGATATGGTTATTTACCAATATGACCGCCGCAATGCGGACCGGATGCCTGCAACACACCGGTTAGACATTAGCGCCACCTACGAAAGGCCAAGTAAAGGGAAATACCAAAGTTCGTGGAGTTTTGGGCTATACAATGTTTACGGACGAAAGAACCCATACAGCATTGATTTTAAAGAAAACAAAAACAATCCTCAAAAAATTGATGCCGTGCAAACATCACTTTTTCAATGGATACCCAGTGTAACCTATAATTTCAAATTCTAAAGTACAATAAAATGAAAAATATTCTCATCATTATAGCAATGGCATTATTCGTAAGTAGTTGCGAAAAAATAGTGGATTTAGATTACAAGAATAACGAGTCCCGGATTATAATCGAAGGAAACATTACAAACCAAGCTGGTCCCTATTTTGTAAAAATTACGAAATCGATAAGTTTGGCCGACACCGGAAGCTATCCGACGATAGACGATGCCGAGGTTTCCATAAGCGACGATGCCGGAAATAGTGAAATCCTTACGCCACAAGGAAATGGAATTTATAGCACAAATTCGCTAAAGGGAGTTGAAGGCCGAACTTATACATTAACGGTCAAATCGGATGAACGGACCTACACGGCACAAAGCACCATACCATTACGGGTGCCTTTTAATTCCATCAAAGTAGAAGAAGTTACCCTTGGTGGTGATACAGAATACAACCTGGTTCCGGTATATACCGATCCAGTTGAGACTGGAAACAACTACCGGTTTGTATTATCGGTAAACAACAAGCTCATCAAACAACATTTAGTGTTGAATGACGACGTAAGAAATGGCCTTGAAAATACCCTTAAACTGGAAATAGATGACAGCGACTTAAAAATAAAAGCAAACGATTTGATTGCCATCGAAATGCAATGTGTTGACAAGAAGGTGTCGTTGTACTACACAACATTAGCTTTAATCGCGAACAGCGGCCCCGGGGGAGGCACTACGCCAAATAATCCGCAGAATAACATTTCGAACGGCGCTTTGGGGTTATTTTCTGCACACACACTAGAAACAAAGAGTATTGTGATTCCGGAATAGTAACCCGATGTAAAATAGGCATGGAAACCGAAAACAATGAAATCATGCGAACGATCGAGGAAAAATTTACGCAGATATTTAAGTATATGGGAATTCCCAAAGAAAAAATAACGATGGAAGCCTCTTTTGCCGACGACTTTGGTTTTGACGATTTTCAGTTTACATGCCTGGCTTTTTATATCGGTCTATACTTCAATATTAATATCCGCGAACGCGATTATGTTGAGCTAGATACCATTGGTAATACGATTCGTTTTGTCAGGAGGAAACTAAACGACAACAAGTCAATTGACTGATTATAAGTGTCTTATTTTTCATTTAGACTATACGAAGCATTTATGGAGCAGGTTAAAGAAAACGCAAAATAGGATAATCGAGAGCTGTAACCTATAAGCAGCTCTCGATTATTTATTGCACCTCAATGGGCATTCCAGACTTTATCCCCATATCTGAATCTTCTTTTCTTGCCGGAAATATATACCAGCTATCCCGATAGCCATTGGTGCCAATCAAGTTGAAAGCGCCCGTTATTCCGCTTTCCTGGGCAAATTGTTTAGCGATATAGATGCTGTCAAATTCTCTCAATTTTCGAAAACCTACGAATAATTTATACATGATTGTCTGTTTTTTGTGATTAAAAAAGCTCCAATTGAACTGCTTTTCTGCCCGTTAGTTCATCCAACAAGTTCTTAACCTGCCGGACTACTTCTTTCGAATATTGGGCGTTGAAGTTGCCACAGGTATCGTTTTTCAGTTTCTCGGCTGCATCACGATGTCCGTCCAGAATCTCTATTAGGGCAGCCTTCAGGCAGTCTTTTCGGTTGTCGAAGATTTTACCCCATACACTAAGACCAGAACCAAATCCACAGCCTCCGGTTGAATAACTTACACCGTAAGCCCATTTGCCGTTTTCACCCCGTCCAATGGTCAAATGATTGGTCGCAGCCCATCCTTGTTTGTGGAAAAATTTGATTTCTTCCCGATCAGTAAAAGTGCCATTCTGCAACCAGCCGTATTGGCTAAAGTGTTTCTCGGTAAACCCGAATAACATTCCCCTGTCGTATTCTCTGCGGTTCATAATGATTTGACGGGAACAGTCACCAAAACTTTCGTATTCCCCAATTAACTGTTGGTTGTCTTGCCTAAGCGCTTTTAGGTAAGTTGCCATATATTGCCTTTCTTCCCGATATGGCCGATATTGCCGTACCTGTTCTATCTTTTCGAATGCCAATAATTTTTTGTAATCCATGACTTGTGGTATTGCGGGGCGGAGCAAGCCGCCCCGTGGGAATAATCTGTTTGTTAATTGAGGTTTACCAACCGGCGTAAATCGTCCTCTTTGCTCTTTCGGCATTGGGCA
>JAMDDG010000431.1 GCA_023488865.1 Bacteroidota bacterium
CTGCATGTCGCGCCTCGCTTATACCGATGGCTATGGCCTGGTCGCGGTTCTTTACGGTTCCACCTTTACCGTCTTTTCCTGATTTTAATTCTCCGTGCTTGAATTCATGCATAACCTCCTCAATCTTTTCCAGGGCTATTTTGGAATATTTAACCATAATTGTTTAAGATGAATCGTGAATAGAACTTAGAAAACAAAATTGGATACGGTTCTGAGGGAAAGAGTTACAAAATTTTTTATTAAAGTTACATCTTTCACACATTTCAGTGTTTTACGCTTTACAAAGCATTGGTGATCATTCTCTTTCCTGCTTTGACTATTTTGGAATTGTTTCCCTGATTGGAAAGGCTTGGCACAACAAATCTACCCAGATTTGGAACTTTTGACCCTCTGGTGCGTATTTTTCTCATAAAAGTTGATTAAATTCACCGTTTGTGACATAAACCTGGGGTTATTTTTTTGCATATAAAATTTCAAGATCCCTACACTGCTTAATTCTGCCTATTTAAATAAATACCGGTAAAAATGAAAACAACTCCTACCGCAAATATAAAAAAGGCTGTTTCTCAAAAAGAAGCATCAACCAAATCTCAAACAGCAGGCAAGAGGGTTCCAAAACAAAAGAAGGAGAGCCTGAAAGCAGGAAGCCAAACTATTCCTCTTACAGCAGACAGAAAAGAGGCAAATTCCTTTACGGTAGTGGCTATTGGTGCTTCTGCCGGTGGACTGGAAGCGGTTACACAGCTTTTAGAAAATCTGTCTCCCACTACAGGTATGGCCTATATTTATGTGCAACATCTAAGTCCTGACCACAAAAGTCTGCTTTCTTCAATCTTATCAAATGTAACTGAAATGGTTGTTCAGGAGATTGATGATATGGAGAAGATGGAACCAAACAATGTATATGTGATCCCTTCCAATAAAGAAATTGAGGTGACGGATGGCCACATAAAATTAATTCCCAGGGCCAAAGATAAAACTTCAAACCTGTCAATTGATATCCTGTTTTCATCGTTAGCTGATGCGTGCAAGGAAAATGTTATTGGCATTGTGTTATCGGGAAGTGCAAGCGATGGCACACGCGGGTTAAAAGAAATAAAAGAGGCAGGAGGTATCACTTTTGCCCAGGACGATACAGCAAAATTTACAAGTATGCCTCATTCAGCGATTAGCGAAGGAGTGGTCGATTTTGTTTTATCACCCAAAGAAATTGCAATGGAGTTAAACTGGATAAGCAAACATCCTTTGATCAGGCGATTTGCTGTAAAAAATACACCGGAGGATGATATAGAAAACAGCGATCCCGATTTGAAAGATATCCTTCAGCTCTTACTGAAAAAAAAGAATATTGATTTCAGCCACTACAAAATGAACACCATCAAGAGGCGAATGTTGCGAAGGATGTTGATTCATAAAATAAAAACAATCAAACAATATGCTGATTTGTTAGGGAAAACAAACGATGAAGTGGATTTGTTGTTTCAGGACTTGCTCATCAATGTGACCGGTTTTTTCAGAGATGCAGATGCTTTTCTGCTTTTAAAAAAATCCGTATTGCCCCGTTTACTCAAAAGCAAGGCACCAAACGAGACTTTACGTATTTGGGTGGCTGCCTGTGCCACCGGTGAAGAAGTTTATTCCATCGCAATGTCGTTGCTGGAATTACAGGAAAATAAGACCTACAAAACTCCTTTTCAGATTTTTGCTTCCGACCTCAGCGCAATGGCAATCAATGAAGCCCGGATCGGAGAGTATTCTATACAACAATTAAAAAATGTTTCCCCCAAACGACTTCAACAATTTTTCACCAAGTCAAAGGATAAGTACCGCATCACTAAAGCCCTGCGGGATGTTTGTGTTTTTGCCCAGCACAATATTTTGCGCGACCCTCCTTTTTCGCGTATGGATTTTATCAGTTGCCGTAACCTGCTTATCTACCTTGACAATGCTGCCCAGAAAAAAACCATTTCAACTTTTCATTATGCTTTAAACGAGGGTGGATACCTGATGTTAGGCAAATCAGAAACCGTTGGAACATCGGAAGATCTTTTTACTCCATTGAATAAAAAATTTAAGATTTTTTCACGCAAAAAAAATTCGGGAGTATTTAAAATACCTGATATTTCACCTCAAATTTCTCCCCATAACTTACCGGAAATAAATAGTGTTACAACAGTTTTCCTTAAAAAGATAGCAGCATCCCCCCAGGGTAATCTTGGAAGTGCTTTTGATACTGCCTTGCTCGCACACTACATGCCTGCAAGTGTTATTATCAATCATGATCTGGAAATTCTCCAGTTCAGAGGTTCAACCGAAATGTTTTTAGAACACCCCTCAGGCAAAGCCACTTTTAATATTTTAAGAATGGCCAGGCCTGAAATTTCCCTTGAACTTCGTAATGCCATTACCCAAGCCGTTAAAACAAAACGTACGGTTAGTAAATATGGTATAGAAATGAAACCTGACAAAACCGGGAATACTACCAGAATAGCGAACATAGAAGTTGTACCGCTTAAGGTTGAAGGAGAAGGGCAATTGCTGATGATTGTGTTTACCGCTCAGCTAAAGGAAATATTGGAACAATCCGATAACACCGGGAATAATAACATCCTCGTAAAAGAACGCAGGATTAAGAAACTGGAAGAAGAATTGGCTGCTGCCCGTTCTGCTATGAGTTCTATCATCCAGGATCAGGAAGCTGCTTACGAAGAATTGCAGAGTGCCAATGAAGAAATTGTTTCGAGTAATGAAGAATTACAAAGCCTGAATGAAGAATTAGAAACGTCAAAAGAAGAAATAGAATCAACCAACGAAGAGCTTACCACCAGCAATTATGAGTTGCTGGCACGCAACCAGCAAGTTGAAGAATTATATAATTATTACGAAGCGATTCTCTCCGCCGTTCAGGAGCCTATGCTCATTCTTGACAAAGACATTCGAATTAAGTCTGCCAACAAATCATTCTATAAAATATTTCATGTAACGGAAGATGAGTGCTTAGGAAGATCCTTGTATAATTTGGGCAATAATCAATGGAACATTCCGCGCTTGCGCGAATTGATCGAAGACATAGTTCCCAAAAATATTCGTTTTCACAATTTTGAGGTAGAACACACATTCCCTGTTATTGGTCACAGAATTATGCTGCTTAATGCGTATCGAATTATTCAGCAAAGCAAAAACGAAGAATTAATTGTGCTCACCATTATTGATATTACCGAGATAAGAAGGTTGGCAATCGAAATACAGCTAAAAGAGACGAAAGCATTAGAAAAACAACTTGAAGTAGAAAAAAAAGCGCTGAAACTTATTGAAGACAGCAACAAGCGCTACAACATGATGCTCATGCATTCGCCTTTTGCTTTTGCGATATTGAAGGGGAAAGAGATGAGGATTTCCTTAGCCAATGATAGTATCAAAGAAATCTGGGGGAAAGGCAAACGTATTGAAGGTAAACCCCTGCTTGAAATTTTACCTGAAATCAAAGACGGACCGGTGCCTGCTTTGCTAAATAATGTTTTTACTTCAGGTATACCTTACCAGGGACATGAATTTCCCATACCGTTGGTACGTAAAGAAAAATTAGAAAATATCTATTTCAATATGGTTTTTCAACCCTATCTGGAAGCCGACGAAACTATTTCGGGTGTCACCGTTATTGCGTATGAAGTTACCACTCATGTAATTGCAAAAGAAGAATTGATTAAGGCAAAAATTAATGCTGAGAAGAAAACACTAATTGCGGAAGAGGCAATGAATTCGAAGCAACAATTTCTGTCCAACATGAGCCACGAAATCCGGACCCCAATGAATGCAATTATCGGGTTTACAAAAGTGTTACTGAGAACAGATTTGTCAGCAAAACAAAAAGAATATTTAAACGCCATCAAAATAAGTGGTGATTCCTTAATTGAACTCATCAACGATATACTCGACCTGGCAAAAGTTGATTCCGGGAAAATGACTTTTGAGCAAACCCCTTTTAAAATGCTGGCATCCGTATCTGCTATCCTTCATTTATTTGAGAAAAAAATTCAGGAAAATAATACGGAACTCGTAAAAGTATACGACCACAAAATTCCGGAAGTTTTGCTTGGCGACTCTTTGCGCTTACGCCAAATTATTATGAATCTTATGAGTAATGCCGTCAAATTTACATCCGGTGGGAAAATTACGGTAAGTGTACGTATGCTAAAAGAAGATGAAGAAAAAGTAACGATAGAATTTGGAGTAGAAGATACAGGTATTGGTATACCCGAAGATAAATTGGATAAGATTTTTGAAAATTTTCAACAGGCCTCATCCGGCATTTCAAAAATGTATGGTGGAACCGGATTAGGACTCGCCATTGTAAAACAATTGGTTGAATCCCAAGGAGGAAGCCTACATGTAAAAAGTCAGATTGAAAAGGGTTCCACCTTCAGTTTTATCCTGAGCTTTCTCAAAACAAAAACGATACTGACAGCAGAAGTAGAAAAAAAGGAATTAAATATTGAAATTAAAAATATTAAAGCATTGGTAGTGGAAGACATTGTACTAAATCAATTACTGATGAAAACCCTTTTAGATGATTTCGGTTTTGAATGTGATATTGCTTCCAATGGAAAAGTGGCCATTGAAATGCTGCAAGATAAATCGTATGATATTATTTTGATGGACTTACACATGCCCGAAATGAATGGATTTGAAGCTACCAAATACATTCGGAATAAGATGCATTCTAAAACACCAATCATCGCCTTAACCGCTGATGTAACTACCGTGGATTTAGCTAAATGTGAAGCTGTTGGCATGAATGATTATATTTCAAAGCCTGTCGAAGAAAGGTCATTGTACAGTAAAATAGTTGGAATGGTGAGTAAATCCAAATCTTTAAAGCCATTTTCATCAAAGCAGTATACCTTCAATATTGAGAGAGCCTTTCAGGAGCATGCAGAAAGAGAAAAATCAAAATGTACAGATCTGACTTTTTTAAAGTACCGCACGAAATCAGACCCAAAACTAATGATGGAAATGATTTCACTTTACCTGGAACAAACCCCTCCATTAATAAGTGCAATCAACCAAAGTTTACAGGATAAGGATTGGGATTCCTTGTACAAAGCCGTGCATAAATTAATACCCTCCTTTTCGATTATGGGTATTGGTACAGATTCCGAAAATATTGCAAAAAAGATCCAGGAATATGCAGGAACAAAACAAAAGACAGATGAAATACCCGACCTGGTTATCCGGTTAGAAAAGATTTGTATGCAGGCTTGCGAAGAATTAAAGGAAGTCCACAGCGGGTTCAAAGACGCCGAACAGGATAAACTTTAGTTATATTGACTGTGAAATGATCTGACATACAATATTATGTGATCTATCCCAGAGGTGGTCATTTAAAATAGCTGAGAAAGCCATCATTACTGTTCCGCATTTATTTTTTTAACGCCATCTCTTCTATCCCAATGGCCAGTTTGCCCGAAAAGACCAGATTGGCCTGGACAGATTCCGGCGTTAGCATGATGTCAGAAACGGTAATTTTTGCCAATTTTCCGTTGAGTTCGAATCCATATCCTAATTGGTAGTGGTTCATGAAACCGGTCAGGTTGCTTTCGATTTCGCGGACATTGGTGTTAAAAGGAATGGCAATAGCCCGGGTGATGGTTCGCTCGATCTTTCCGTTGAACATCCATCTTGCCGATTTTACCAGTATATTTCTGGTCTTTAGGTCGAATTTCAAATCTTTAACCTGCAAAGTAGTGTCTGCTGAATTGAAATAAGGTGTACCGGTAAAATACATAGTTCCTCTGATGCTCCCCTTAACTTTTGTTTCAATGGCCATCTTGCCATTTGTGCCATATATATGCAATGACTCGAAAGTGAGGCGCTTTTTCCCAAATGTATAAACCGAATCGCGAATTGCGCCAAGTGTCAATCTTTCAATGGTTGAATATGGAATATCCGTCAGCAGGTTGATGCGAAAAGTATCACACGGCATATCAAGCGGTTTTATGACAGGAAGCCCTGATGCTTTACCGACCTGAGGCTGCTTGTCGAGCAAACATTCGACATCAGAATTTACTACAAAACCAAAACGGAGGCTTCCGTTCGTTCCTTTTACCGGTAGGAGGGAAATGGAATAAGGGGTCATAGAAAGCCATGCGTTGTAATTCCCGGGTATCTTGAATGGCTCGAATAACATCTGCCACCCTTTTTCGGCATATTTTCTAAAATCAAAACTGTTTTCAATGGTTTTGTCAATATTTTGAGAGTAGCTGTCGAGATTAAACCTAAGCAAAATATTGGCAATGGCGGTCACCGGGATCGTAAATCCGCCGATTTTAACTGTGGGTTTCCTTATCCACTCATAATCGTCAGGAGTGGTCACCGTTTTAATGCTCCAATCGCGATTGACCGATAACCTGGTTTTAAATTTCAGTTTTATCTCACCGTTTGCTTCCATGATATCCCCGAAAGGATGGTTGAAAGCTATAAAAAGCGCCGTTTTTTTGATGTCTACCCGCAATGGGATTTCCCACGACAGGAGATCGTCCTGGAAAGAAAATTTTATTTGTCCATCTTTCCATGCTTTGAGTTTTAAATTATCGTTGTTGTTGTCTTTGAAACTATGGTCGTCGTACAATAAACTATCCATATTATTGTTGACAAGAGCTTCCATCCTGGCTACATCCAGATCGGCATAAAGGCTCACAACTGAAGTCTGAGGCTTTGCGGGAGTGTACTTGTAACTTTCGGCGGGCATTTGCGGTTGAAGGGATTTGCATCCCTCCAAAAACGTCACTGTCAATAAGATGAGTGTTATCCCAAAGATAAATTTTCTCAATGCCACCAACAATTAAATTAATTCACAAAGTTACAGGATGAATTGGGAAAAAAGAATGCCAATTTTCTTTTTTATCGGTTGCATTGATTCTTTTTTGTATTTGTATATAAACTCCCTTCATCCGAACCGTTCAAAAACCGGGTTCGAATATAACAATCTCCTCCCATTTACCGACGCGATCTAAAATGAGAATTTTGGTAATCAGTTTTACAATTTCGTAAAATGCTGTAAACTAAGATTCCTGTTCTTTTTTCTGATTTTCCTGCGACATCCCCATCGTCATGGCCGTTAATCCGGCAAGCCCGCCTAATTGCATGGTTTCCAATGCGGTGCTTGGCACAATCACTATCGTGGAGTTGGTCTTCAATCCTTCATACAACATGTTCATTGCCCTTAAATGAAGGGCAGTGGGATTGCCGGAATAGGATTTGGCCGCCTCCTCGAACTTTTGGGCAACCTGACGCTCCGAGTCACCGAGGATTACCCTGGCCTGGCGCTCGCGTTCAGCCTGTGCCTGCATGGACATCGCATCCTGCAAGGCGGATGGTATCAGCACATCCTTCACTTCTACCGAGATAACATTGATGCCCCATGGTTCGGTTCGTTCATCAATGATCCGCTGAAGTTCGTTGCTAATTTTTTCCCTCCCTTCCAGCATATCCGAAAGCATGGTTTTGCCGATCACGTCGCGCAGCGCCGTCTGGGAAGCCCAATTGATTGCACTTTTGTAGTCGGCGACATCAAGGGCCGCCTTTTTCGGGTCCAGGACCTTCCAAAATAAAACAGCGTCCACATCCACAGGGACGGTATCTTTGGTAAGGGTTTTCTCGGCAGTAAACGAAGAGCTGATAACGCGGGTGTCGATCCAGTATGGAATCGTGTCAATGACAGGAACGATAAAAAACAGTCCGGGGCCTTTAAGTGAATGGAATCCTCCCAGCCGTAATACCACCGCTTTTTCCCACTGGTCGGCCACTTTAATTGAATAGGCTACGATAAGCGCAACGGCGAGGGCGATCAAGTCGATCAAAGTCCCTTCCGTTTTTGCCTGAGCCCCGTAAATAACATAGGTTGTCCCCACGCCAATGCCAAGAATGACAAAGAAGACTAAAAACGCAAAATAGTTGGTTGTTTTCATCATGTTATCCTCCATTTTTTAAGTTATAACACTGATCCATTTTAAGCATCAGTTGGCAGGAAAGAGATGGATCAGTTTTATCCCTTAAAGATAGCGCTGATTTGACGAAATTGTTTTCAAATCAGAACATTAATAATCTGTTTGCTTCAAATCATTTGAGTATATTTACTCCTCCGGGACTAAATTCAAATTGTTAAAGATGCTTTACCGTCGAACATGCCGGTCAGTCATCGCCCGATAATTTTGAAATGACTGAATATGAAGACGAAGAGTTGAGTATCCTTTCTTACACCAGCGGTACTTCGGGCTTTTCGAAAGGGGTAATGGTCCCAGCCCGCAATACGGTCCGCTGATTTCTTACGAAGCCTGGAATAGTTTCCGGCAATCTTCGGCCGGGCGGTTAGTTGATCGGATGGAAGTCCACATCGATTCAAAAGATCCTTATAACGAAGTGGGCGAAATCCTTGTAAAAGGCGCTAACGTGATGATGGGTTACTATAAAAATGAGAAAGCCACGGCAGATGCCATTGACAGCAACGGTTGGCTTAAAAAGTCAGAAAGCTTTAACAATGATCTCGTCAAGGGGGCGCTTGGGTACATGATGGACCTGATTTTCATCGTGCCAGTATTTTACATCGTCCTCCTTTATTACTTCCAGGACCACTTCTTCTTTAGGTTTTCCAAGCGCCAATACATGAAGAATTTCGAATTGTTCGGGAAGGTTCAGTATTTCCCTTAACTTTTTTCGGTTAATCGAATGAATGATGCAGCCCCCAAAACCGGCTTCTACGGCCCCTAATAAAATGCTTTGACAGGCAATGCCATCATCGCACAAATAATTTCCCGGAATCAGGGTGTCATGAAGCATAACAATGTAGGCAGAAGGTCGTTCCCCTTCCCCGGGACCATCCCAATCGGTCAGGTATCCCGCCCAGGCCAGTTGCTCGAAAATCCGGACATTGAACTTTTCGTCCGTGCTTAGCAGGTATTTCAAAGGCTGTGCGTTACGCGCTGAAGCTGAATTGCGCGCCAGGTCAACCCATTCGCGTAACAGCGTGGCGCTGATTCGTTCAGATTGATAAAAACGCCGGTAACTGCGGTTTCTTAAGACAAGATCTTTGAGCATATCGTTAGTTTTTCGAGGATAAAAATATAAAAATAAGTGGAAGTAACCGTTTGGGTATTTCCCTATTTTTAAACCTGCGCCGAAGAGGAACCTGTCAGGCCTTACGTTAAATGCTATTTGGAAGTTTTGCAGATCTCGGCAATATAAGGTCGTTGAATCACTGGATTAGGATATTTCTTAATAACTTTGTTCAATAAATTTTGGGTAATTTAATTCGCAAACCATGTTTAGGGAAAATTTTGTGATCGATGAGCAAGGCCATAAGAGTGCCGTGCGGTTGCCCATGAAAGATTGGGAACAGATAAAAAAAGACCTGGAGGAGCTTGAACGACTCAGGAACAAAAAGAAATTTCTGACCGAACTGGCCGAAGCCGTTGATGAGATGAAACAGGTGAAGGAAGGCAAAATCCAGGCACGTAACGCAGAAGACATGCTCAATGAGCTTTAACGTTAAGACCATATCTGTTTTGACCGGCAGGCCAAACGGCAGGCCAAAAAATTTCCTTCCCTTAAAAAGGAACTTCAAACGCTTGTCAATGAGCTAAAGGAAGACCCAACCAAAGGAATTCCCGTTGGCCACGACTGCCAAAAGTTTCGCCTGGCCATTACCAGCAAGGGCAAAGGCAAATCAGGCGGTGCGAGGGTTATTGTTCACGTTGTTTTTAAGGAAGGTACTGCTTATCTGCTCTCTATTTACGACAAATCGGAACTGGAAAACCTTACCGACATTGAGATCCTCGAACTTATTAAACAGGTTTAGTTAATGGATGTACGACAGGGTGGTGCGTTTTGAACCGCATTTTATCGATGGATGGGTTACCGTTTGAAACGTTTCTTGAGTCACTATCCCAAAGAAGTAAAGAGAAGGCTTTTTCATTCATTTTTTTTTAATTTTGCACCGCTATCGCATCACTACTATGGAAAAATTAACGCTGTACAACACCCTGACCCGCAAAAAAGAGCTTTTTGTCCCCATTCACAAGGGCCATGTCGGGATGTATGTATGCGGGCCGACGGTTTACGGCAATGCCCACCTGGGCCATGCCCGTCCGGCCATCACGTTCGACCTTCTTTTCCGTTATTTGTTGCATATTGGCTACAAAGTACGGTATGTACGCAACATTACCGATGTCGGGCATCTGGTCAACGATGCCGATGAAGGTGAGGATAAGGTAGCCAAAAGGGCCAAGGTAGAGGAGCTGGAACCGATGGAGATTGTACAGATTTATACCAACAGCTACCGAAAAAACATGGGGCAGCTGAATGTGCTCCCTCCCAGTATCGAGCCTTCTGCTTCCGGACATATTATAGAGCAAATCGTAGCGATCAAAAAAATGTTTGAGGCAGGGTTTGCTTACGAAACCAACGGTTCGGTCTATTTTGACGTTGAAGCTTATGCACAGAAACATCCCTACGGAATCCTCTCCGGCAGGAAAATAGAAGACCTTTATACCAATACACGTGATCTGGACGGCCAGGGCGAAAAAAAATCGGGACTTGATTTTGCGCTCTGGAAAAACGCCCTCCCCGAGCACATCATGCGCT
>JAMDDG010000356.1 GCA_023488865.1 Bacteroidota bacterium
AACTTTCACTATGCGTCTCCACCCGGCTGGTTGGACGGATATCGGAAAGTGCCGTTTGGATGTTCGGTGGTAAATGAGTAATCGAGGTTGTTGAAAAGCCCGCCGCCTGCCAGGATCAGTTCCCAGGCCTGTTTGCGGTAGGTCGAATCTTTTTGTCCTTTAAACCCAGTTTCGTTCTCGCCAATCACTTTATTCAGGTTGTAATTAATTGTAACTGCCTTAGGTGGAGACGCATAGTGAAAGTTAAATACTGATATCAACGGATTGGGGTTTTCTATTTTCTTCTGTCCGTTGACTATATTTTGAGAAATCAGGTGTTTGTGTGCAAACGATTTTTCGGCATCGGTAATTACTTTCGAAATGTATTCCTGCCATTCGAGGGTCGTTCCAGAACCAGGTTCGTTGCAGATTTCATAAATCAGGTTGGGGAAAATTTTCAGTTCATCAACTATTTTGCGGACCATTTTTTCCTGAACGGCCAAAAGTCCTTTATTTTTATCGAGGGTATAAACATCAGTGTGGGGAATATCGCCCAGATTGTTTACATTATTCCTGATGTTGAAGGGGCTGAGGTTCCACTGCATTTCTCCGTAGAACTGGCAGAACAAATCAAGTTCAACGATTACCCCTCGTTTTTGGGCTTCGGTCAGAAATGCTTCCAGACGGGCAAAATAAGCTTCGTCCCATTGTTCGAGGTCGAACTTTTTACCATCGACAGCCCTTGCCCAGGGACCAATGAATTTTTCGGGTGAAGGTGCAAGAGTATTTTTTGCGATTTTAAAGGCTCCTTCCGGTTCGAAATATCCGCCGGTCATGGTCCTTGTCATATTAAGTCCATCTTTCTGAAGGGTTTTCAGGTAAATTTTATAGTTGAAATCGGTGTTCATCACAGCGCCGTAATGTTCTCCGGAAGTAATTAAAACGGTCGGTTTTCCTTTGTAACTGAAATAATGCGGGTTTTCAGGATGAAGGCTTATAGGTTTGGTTTGGGCGAAAGTAGTGGTTGCCAGAAAAATGAATAGCAACGAAATTAATAACGAAATAAGTTTTGGTTTTTTCATGATTTGTTTTATTTGGTTCTGTATTTAGATAGCGTTTAAATCCCTATCATCATTTTTAAATCCCTCATTTATAGGTGATTGAAATATATTCCAGTTAATAAATTTATTCAATTTTTGTAGTGGACCACCAAGTTTACTGAGAGTTTTCAATAAAAAATGATCGTCAAATAGTCCAGGTGGATTAATGTTTTTCATTTTGCTTTCAGGGTAACAATATTTTAGTTTTTTCCGGAGACTCCCTGCCTCAATTAGAGGGGATTTGCCCACGAAGATGGTCAATCTTCCACTGATAAAAGTCCTGTCCTTTTTTAATACGATCATTGTCGTTCCCGGGGTTTACACTATTCATTATTCTCCGGACTTCTCCAGATGTATTCCATGTCATATTACCCACCTGTAGTTCCGGACGCAAGGCAAGCTCCCGGTAACGGGTAGTCAACCCGATCTCAGACCGGAGGACTCGGGACAGATCGATTCCCTGGTCAACACCTTGCACGGCGGCTGCCCAGTCAAAGAAATTTTTCACACTCCGCCATGAAAGCATCGCCAGTTCTGCGATCGCAGTATCTTTTTGTGCATTTTTCAGGTATAGAGTGGATGAAGCCATTTGGAGTATCTTTTCATAGTGACTGAATCCATGCTCTGCGTATGTGACAGCTTTGCTGATCAATGTGCGGAACACCGGAAGGGCGTCCTTGTGAAGCCAATAGTGAGGGTCACGCACATATGTAGGGCGGCGTTCGTCAGCTATGAGAGCAAGCTCCTTAAAAAATGGCATCATTGGAACATATCCTAATACGAACGAGCCAAGATTAAACTCCCTTCTTCCGGGAGGTGGAAATTTGAGCACTGACGGAAAAATGCTGATCCCCCTATCAAAGTCACTCCATGCGGCAATTGCATTTGAAACTGCATTGCTCCCGTAACGTGTGACAGCAAGGATTTGTTTCCATTCTTCTTCCGGGGTGTTGGGGTTGTGTTGTACGACCTTAACGAGGTCGGTCATAAGACCCTCATGTACTCCACCACAATCATAATCCACCCAGCCTACTACCTGTTGTTCCCGCATCCGATTGAACTTGCTCAACATTTGACCGATAGCTGGTATATATGGTACATCCCAGCCGCCTTCGAACATACCGGAAAGTGTGATCATGGTGATCAGCTTAGTGCCGTAAGTTTTCCGGCAATGGAGCGCTTCCATGAATTCGGGACCGAGTGTACCGGGACCCATTGCCATATCCTGAACGGAACCTGACCACTCGGGATGTGATTTATCAGGAGTATAAATGACTCCGCGTTCCATCCGGGTAACAATGGGAGTTCCGGCAGGGAGGCTGGAAAAAATGGGTTTGTTATAATCTATGTTCCAGTTCCAACTATATGGGATGATTATAGTCGGACGAACCTGCTGGCATGTATCGTGCAGGTCACGATAGAAGTCAGCCATGAGTGTGGCTGGCGATTCTGTTTTATTCTCGCGTTCCCAGATAACTCCATTATCATTAGCTCCGATTATAAAGGTATCGAGGGAAGGAGCCTTCTCCAGGATCATCTTAAAGCCATTGAGCATCCATTCCCTGGCTTCCGGAACCGTGTTTATTTTAATTAACCATTGTTCTTTGGAACTACAGGTCCAGTGTGAAGGCAGCTTACTTTGGGGACCTGGCTTTGGCATTCTTGGTTCCCATAATTCCATACTTAATTTTAAGTTATACCGGGCAACCAGCTGAGACATTTTCTCAAGCCATGATTGAAGCCGGCTTGCATCGGGCCCTACTGTGAAATTCCAGATATCAACTAGAGAAAAAACAGAGAAAGGGTTATTCATCAGTATTACATGGCTGTAACCTGCCTGTTTAATGGCTTCAAGCCAGGAATCAGATGGATAAGGCCTTTCTGCACGCGGGGGAAAAGCATATGCAAACGGGAACAAACGCTTGTCTGTCAGATTTTTGCAGCCGAATCCGCTATACAACATAAAAGGCAGAGCTGCACTAATTCTTAAGAAATCTTTACGTTTCATAATTGTCTGTTTTTTTATTTTTACTCATTTTATTACATATAGGAACGGGTTGTATTGACCAGGATCCGAATATTCTCTTCAGGGGTAGTTGGGGGAATGGCACACCCTGCGTTCATGATAAAGCGTGGTGAATGTTTATAAATATTCAGGATCTCCAACGTTTTTTCTTTCACCAATTCCTTTGTTCCATTTGCAATCACCCCTGAAGGATCAATATTTCCGCTGAGGGTGATTTTTTGGTTATACTTGCTGAAAATTTTATTGATATCTGTTTTATAGTCCAGTTCCACAGCATCCAACCCGGTTTTTGGCATTTCATCAAGTATCAGTTCTGTATTACCGCAAATATGGAGCATATATGGCAAACCAAGATCGTGTGTGTATTCAACAATTTCTTTTTCATAAGGAAGAGCAAATTCAAGGTATTGCTCCGGGGAAATCATTTCAGGACCGGCCGGGCTGTCACCATTTGAAATGAGATGAGCTCCTTCATCGGCCAGTAATTGTATAAATTTCTTTACCACTTTTGTAGTATAGCATAAAAGTTTGTGGCATAATTCAGGATTTATGATCAGGTCCATCATCCATTCGGCAGGGGTTCGCATCATGCTGGCCAATGAAAAAGGAGCCTGGTCTGCATTACCACGAAGGTGAATTTCATTTCCAAAATATTTCTTTAACATTTTAAATCCTTCAACAGCCACTATTATTCTTTCATTTTTTGAAATGTCAGGAATATTTAAATTCTCAATTTCTTCCAAATGATTAAGGCAAGCCTTATGGGCACGGGCAGGTTCATTCTCCGGGAAATCCACCGGAACACCCACTGCTGAAGCCAGAACAGCCGTGTCAAGGTCCCAGAGTACTCCATCCAACCCATATTTCTCAACTGCCTGAATGTGGGCCTTTGCTGCATTTTCAGGATTGGAATAGTATTGTTTCATAGTAAAACCTGCTTCTTTTGCGGCAAGCATGAAATTGTGCAAAACTATCGGCCGTTTATCGGGCCATTCACCCTTTAGTGCAGCAGTAACACGCTGAAATCCGTTCATCGTTTCAGAAGTTTATGATTTTGATTGTTGTACTGATTTCCACATTTTTTCAATTTCTTCCAATGTTTTTCCTTTTGTTTCGGGCAGTATCTTTAAGGCAAAATAAAGGGCAGGTACCGAGAATATGGCAAACAGCCAGAATGTACCTGATGGTTTCAGGTTTTCCAGTACCTGAACATAGTGGAAGGACCTGTATGCCTGATACTTTGTCCTTTTGCCTTGTTGAGGTTATCGACAAAGTATTTCGAGCCCTCTTCCATATTTTTTAATAAAAATGGATCATAGAAAACAAAAATCCCTTTGGGGTTCCTTATTGGCCTGTTTTTTGCAAAAATCCCACCTTGCGGCCGGTATTTGGCTGCCAGGTCGGAATGTAGCCATTCCCATTTGAAATGACCCCAATAATAATATCCGCCATCGTTCTCATGTGCCTGGCGCCCCATATACAATGGACCTTTCATCCATTCTTCATCCGGATTGATGTTTCTACCGGTGAGGGTACGGCCTTCAATCATTAATGAATACGGCATCTGCAAATCGTTAAGAATTCCAAGCGACCGTTTGTAGAAACCGGGATTGGCTACTTTTGAATCGCTCCACTGTTCGGATGGACGCCAGCAAAAAGCATTGCCAATTCCTTCGCGTACGTACCAAACAATGTAATCTGAAAATTTTCTGAAGTTTTTATCAATGTAAATATCATCGCCGTCGGAAATATATATTCGGTCATCTTTTTTGTCAATAATCTGGTGGATGGTATATTTTGTTTCCCGTGTCCCGTCAGAAATGGTGATAAATTGATTCAGACCAGCATCAGAAGCATTGAACGACAGCGTGTAAAGTCCGGTTTTGTCAAATTGTATTTTGTTTTCGGCAGCTGATATGTTTTTACTGGTTTTTATTCCCAATTTAGTTCCAGCCCGGTTAATTTCGACTAAAAGCGCAAATTTTTTATTGGATTGGACGAATTGCGGTACTGCAACAATTTCAAAATCGTGGGCGCTGGTTTCGAGCAGCTCAACTGTTCTAATGGCATAGGGATACCGGGCGGGAAACCCATCTTTCAGTCTGATTTTCAGCTCAGTATTCCCCGTTATAGCCTTCGGAAGTTCAACTTCAAATTTGCCAACATTGGAAGCCCTATCGAATACTTTCCCGCTGAAAAAAGTGTTGTTGTTAATGCTGATTTCAAATTCGGGCCATTCTTTTGTTGACAAGCTTTCGCCAATCCAGTTTTTCCGGTCTTTCTGATAAGGTTGAAAAGGAAGGAGCTTTAAAGAAGTTCCCTTACAGGACAGTGAAGGTGTGCCCAAATGACATTGACCGGAAATATTCTTACTCCCTAGTCTGAATAATATACAGGCAATATCTTCCGGGACTTCAACTTCGTCCGAAAAAACAAACCATTCCGGATGATTATTTGGAATCCGGATTATTTTGATTTGGTCAGCATTGTCGTAAATATCGTCAGGATAACGACCGGTCTTTTTCCTATAAAGTTGGAGTTCAAGTTGCAGGTATCCATTTTCAGGTACGATCAGCGCATCGGTTTTTACAGGAATCTCAACTTTTATCTTTTTGCCCCTGAAGGGTTTTAATTCATCTTCCGATAGCCGGTAGTAAGCATTACGTTCCAGTTTTTCGCCATTGCCCATGAAAACAAGCGAATACTTTTCGTTGTAGGTATTCACCGGATCAAGATAATCGTCGATATGGAAGGTAAAGTTCCGGAAGACTTCTTCGCCCCGCCGGGTAAAAGGTTCAGGTAAAACACAAAATCCGGTTACCCTGATGGATTGTCTGACAGGGTAACTCTTAGTCCCGAAATCAAGCGTGAAATTTTGGGTTTTCCCAGGAAGCAGTACCAATCCGGAGTCGGATTTGCTTACAAACATTACCTGGCGGTTTTCGATGGAGATAACTTTTGAACCGGTTGTGAAGTTGGTGCAGCCGAAATTTGACAGAAGGACTATAAGAAAGGTCATGCTGCATAGGTTCAGCAAACTTTTTTTAAGTGGCAAGTTACTCATCTGAAAATAAATTAGTTAATAAATAGTTTATTTAAACGATTCCCGAAATTGTTGTAGGATTTGCAGAAAATTGGCCCTATCATTAATATTTTTTTCATATTTCTGATTAATACTGTCCGTATTTATCAACCATTTGGGAAAGCATTAATAAGCGTTCTTTGGTAACCAGGGGTGCTATCGAGCAAGCTGTACTTAGAATGAATCCTTTCCCTTTTGTTTTGCCTGTTTCAATAATTAGTTTGACATCGGCTTCGGCCTTTATATCGTCGGCATTAAGCAGTGTATTTATAGAATCAATATTCCCCTTAATAAAAAGGTCGTTTCCTATCCTGTCAAAAGCATCTTCCAAATCGACATTCCCGACAGGAATTGGATCTAAACACTCTAATCCGGAAGTTTTGCTTTCCCGCATTAACTCTAAGCGGTCATTGATGGAGCCACAGGTGTGAATATACACATGCACTCCCTTTGCCCGTATTGCTTCAATAATTTCACTTTCATACGGAAGAACAAATTCAATGTATTGTTCGGTAGAGATAAATCCCATCCCGGCAAACGGAGAGGATATTTTGATGGCATCTATCTGTTTATCACACATTTTAACTGCCAGATCACGAATACCGTGTGCAAATTTATCTATAATTGATTTAGATTTTTCGGGCTCCATAATCAAAGCTATCAGCCCATTTTCATAGCCTAACAGATCAAGGAAATAGTCAAAAGGAGAGGTGATCTCTCCATGAACAGAGACTGAATCCCCCACTTTTGCATGAAGAATATCAAAGATGTCGAATAAAGCCTCTTTGTCAAGATCGAAGTATAGATTCTGCGAAACAGGAATGTAATTGATCTCAGATGGTATATCCAGTTCAATATTTATATTCTCAACAGACTTTTGGACTTTCTTCTGTTTAAATGAAACCAACGGCAGATCTGTATGGGAATGGACTTCCGTCCGATCGGGATAAGTCAGTCTGTAGCTTTCCTCTTCAATTAATTCATATTTGATCAAATCTCTTTTCCATTTATCCGAATGACCATGAAGACTTACCAAAATTCCATCAAACTTAAACATTTTGCATAACTTTATTAAGCCATCTGCAAAGACGTTTTTGTCATACCAAAATTCCACGGGGTTAGGTCGCAGCTGATGCATCATGCTGCCTATGCTAAACTGGCACATCAATGGGACCCTGTCTGGCCGTTGCAGGTTCATTGCATACTTGACCCTCTCTTTTGATGTAAGTTTCATCGTGAAAATTTAATTGGTTGTTGAAAATAGTTTTTCCAAATATTTTTTTGTCTTTACAATGTATTCATAGTTTTTCTCAGTAATTTCATATTCAATCGTAATATTGCCTTTAAAATTTATCTGTTTAAAGTAGGCGACAATTGCAGGAAAATTAACATCGCCTTGCGGAATAGGCACTTCCTTACCTAATTCATAAGGGTTTGTTGGGTATTTCCCGTCTTTCGCATGTATTGCTTTAACATATTTATTTAAAATCTTTAGTCCATCCAGTGAATTTGATTTACCATACATGACCATATTTGCCAGGTCGTAGTTTATAAATAGATTTCCCGTACCAATGTCGGTTATGGCCCTAAGAAGTGTTATTGGGGTTTCCTGCCCTGTTTCAAAATAAACATCTATACCGCGGTTTAAGGCATATTTCCCAATTTCTTTCATTATTTTAATGAATTCAACATAAAGTGAGTCTTTAGGATTTTCCGGAATAAATCCGAAATGGGTGTGTACAGCGGGAATCCCAACTTCTTTACAAAAATCAATACCCTCGTGTAACCGTTTAATACGCGCTTCCCTGAATTCCCGGGGTACGAGACCGATGGTTGCAGGACCTTCAGTAAAATTCCAGGCATATTTTCCCGGGCCCATACAGATGAGCGTAGTGGGATGTACCTTGTACTTCTCTATTGATTCACGTATTCTTTTAGCCAATTCAGGAGAATATTCGGCAACGCCTAATTGACAGTAAGAAAATCCCAGTTCTTTGATCTTCTTAAACTCTTCTTCAGGGTTGTTCCCGCTAACAATTACGCCTAAAGTAATATTGTTCAGCGCTTCTTTGTTTTTTATGGCCTCTTTATTATCCGGTGAAGCAGAAGTGTTTGATATCATTATTGGTATTGCAATGAGCAATAAATATTTTATTTGTTTCATTTTAACTATTTTTTATCGAATTGTGTTAAATCTAATTTAGGATCTATTTTTTCTGATGAGAAATCAATCTCATCCCATGTAACAAGTTCCTGCCGCGTTGCAGCTTCTCTTCCAAGAATCGCAGAAAGCGTCGAATCGCACCCGGAACGGAGTTGGTTGAGATAATGGCCTGTTTCTATGCTATTAATAAATGATTTCCCCTTATTCTTGTTCGCATCATCAAGAGATGAGCGGGAGGAACCTGAGGCTATCTGCTGTGGGGTAAGCGAGACACCGCCTCTCATCACACCTGAATCCCATTCATTCTCACCTTTAATAAAAACCCCGCCGGAATAATGAGCTTCGGCGATTCCTTTAGTTCCGACGAACCTTGCGCACACATCGCCAAAGCTAGGACCAACCTGTGTGGACTGAACACTTACATTTACATCATTCGGATATTTATATATAACCTGATAGTTGGTCCAGGCATTTCCAAAATCCAAACACCCTTTTTTCCCTCCTTCACCTATTGCATGAAGTGGCGTACCCTGCAATGCCCAGTTACAAATATCAATCATGTGAATTCCCTGGTCTAACAATATTCCACCTGAGAGTTCATTGAAATGAAAATGGTTTCGGATACGAGCTTCATCAAACGAAATCCCATTGTGCGGTTTTATCGGAACACCTGAAGAGAAGTAATAAAGCTGGGCGCCAATTATGTCCCCAATATCACCTCGTTGAATTCTTTTAACCATTTCAACATAAGGGGTTGCATATCGAATCTGAAATCCAATAACAACACTTAATTTATCATTTACAGTTTTGCTCACTTTAAGTATTGTCTTACAACCGTCAATATCAATTGCGGCCGGTTTTTCGCTATAGGCGTGTTTACCTGCGGAAACTGCAGCTTCTAAAATCTGAGGATGTGCATAAGCCGGCGTCGAAATTAAGACTGCATCTACATTACTGTTCTCCAATAATTTAAGATATGCATTTGAGCCCTGAAATATATTTTCTTTTGGAATTTCTGCAAATCCCTTCTTTGCATTACATTTATTTAAGGTTTCCCGGGCAAGCATTAATTTGTCATCAAAAATATCTGCTAAAGCAATAATATTAATATTTGTGTTTGCCGACATTGAAGTAATAACCCCGGTACCCCGATTCCCGCAACCAATGACTCCCATTCGGATGGCGGAATTGTTTTTTGAACCAAATGCAATACCTGGTTTTAAAACCGTAAAGGCTGAAACAGCTGCTGTACTTTTCATAAAAGTTCTACGTTCCATTTTTCTCATGACATTTTCTTTAATTTTAACTGATCTTTATTTAATCCCTAATGATTTAATTGGGGTCGTTGTCGAGCCAACTACATCCCAAATTTAAAATTGTGCAACTTATGTTTGAAAATTCAATCAGTAAGTTAATCTTTTAATAGTAATATTTCCTGATGTTTGATCTGACTTGCTTTTTACTTTAAGTCTTAATATAGTTGGAAACCTGTCACGGGCGCCTGCAAGTGAAGCAAGGGGCTGATCCCTGGTCCCGATATTCCGGTCGTCCCCCTTCGGGGAAACATATACCCATTGTTTGGCCGATAAGCCGTACATACTAAAAAAATTAATACTGTAAAAAGAACAATCTTTTTTTTCATGGTAGAATTAATTTAGAAAAGCTCATAATTTTTATCGTTATTATTTCTATGGCAGCAGAAGGCAATTACAGGATTTGATCAAAAGCATTTTGCTTTCGCAGGAATGAACTAAAAATAAAAACCTCATTCTTTCCAATCTGTAAGTTTAACTCCACCCGGGGGCGTTTCAACGCCCCATTGCTTATTGGGCCGCGATCCCAGTTCCAGTTCCAGCGTCCCGCCCTTTACCAGCAAGTAGTGAGGGAACCAGCACTTCTGCCACTCCTTCCCGTTCAGCCGGGCCGACTGGATGTACATGTTCTCCTTCGAGTTGTCCCGGGCAATAATCCTAAAAGTTTTTCCTGGATAATAGTCGTGGTTAAGCGTTATTTTCACTTCGTCAAACACAGGGGAGGTGATCTCGTAATATGGCGTTGCGTTTGCGCCGCCGTCCACCTCAAACAAGCCGATGGCCATCAGCACGCCCAAGGCACCCATCTGTCCCTGGTCTTCATCACCGTAATATCCGCCATAGGCCGTGGTATCGCTGTAAGCCTCCTTCACCTCCCGCACCCATTTCTGTGCAACCAGGCTGGAGGGGC
>JAMDDG010000070.1 GCA_023488865.1 Bacteroidota bacterium
CAATGCCGCAACCCGGCATCCCGGAATCGTTGAACGTTCTGTTGCACGAACTCAGGGGACTGGGATTAAGTGTAAACTTAGAATAATTGGTTTGTCAGCATCCGGAGAGCCTCTCTGCGGATGCCGGCTTTTTGTTAATCATTTGGTTATGTTACAAATATTTCCTATAAACTATGGCATTCAGACGAGATAACAAGGTTAAGAGTAATTTCACCAAGATCAGTATCAGTCTTGCTTCACCAGAAGAGATTCTTGAACGTTCGCACGGAGAAGTCCTGAAACCCGAAACCATTAATTACCGGACTTACAAGCCCGAGCGTGATGGCCTTTTTTGCGAAAGAATTTTCGGGCCGGTCAAGGATTACGAATGTCATTGCGGAAAATACAAACGGATCCGCTACCGCGGAATTGTTTGCGACCGCTGTGGCGTTGAAGTTACCGAGAAGAAAGTGCGCCGCGAAAGAATGGGCCACATTTCACTGGTGGTGCCGGTTGTGCACATTTGGTACTTCAAGTCTTTGCCCAATAAAATCGGTTACTTGCTCGGCCTGCCGACCAAAAAACTCGATTCGATCATCTATTACGAAAGGTACGTCGTTATCAATCCGGGTATTAAACAGAACGACGGGGTAAAATACCTTGATTTCCTAACGGAAGAAGAATACATCGATATTGTTGACTCACTACCCAAAGAAAATCAACTGCTGGATGACGAACATCCTGATAAGTTTATCGCCGACATGGGTGCCGAAGCTTTGTACAAGCTGCTTTCCCGGCTTGATCTTGATGAACTCTCTTACGATCTGCGCAACAAGGCAGGCAACGAAGGTTCTCAGCAACGTAAGAGCGAGGCATTGAAGCGCTTGCAGGTAGTTGAAGCGTTCCGGTCCTCCAAGGTGAGAAATCAACCTGAATGGATGATCGTTAAAGTGGTGCCTGTCATCCCGCCGGATCTTCGTCCGTTGGTGCCGTTGGATGGTGGCCGTTTTGCCACTTCCGACCTGAACGACCTTTACCGCAGGGTGATCATCCGCAACAACCGTTTAAAAAGGTTGATCGAGATCAAAGCTCCTGAAGTAATCCTCCGCAACGAGAAGCGCATGTTGCAGGAAGCTGTCGACTCACTGTTCGACAACAGCCGCAAATCCAACGCAGTTAAAACCGATAACAACCGTGCCCTGAAATCACTTTCGGATTCGCTGAAAGGAAAACAGGGACGTTTCCGTCAGAACTTGCTCGGAAAACGTGTTGACTATTCAGCTCGTTCGGTCATTGTTGTTGGTCCAAATCTTAAAATTCACGAGTGCGGTATTCCGAAAGAGATGGCCGCAGAATTGTATAAACCGTTTGTCATCCGCAAACTGATTGAGCGCGGTATTGTCAAAACGGTTAAATCAGCCAAGAAGATTGTCGATCGCAAGGATCCCGTTGTTTGGGATATCCTCGAGAACGTGATGAAAGGACATCCTGTTCTTCTGAACCGTGCTCCTACCTTGCACCGCTTGTCCATTCAGGCTTTCCAGCCTGTATTGGTCGAAGGGAAAGCGATCCGTTTGCACCCGTTGGTTTGTACCGGTTTCAACGCCGACTTCGATGGCGACCAGATGGCTGTTCACCTTCCGCTGGGTAATGCTGCCATCCTGGAAGCCCAGCTTTTAATGCTTTCTTCACACAACCTGTTAAATCCTGCCAACGGCGCGCCTATCACGGTCCCATCGCAGGACATGGTACTTGGTCTTTATTACATGACCAAGCACCGCAAAGGCGCCAAGGGAGAGGGGCTTTCGTTTTATTCTCCGGAAGAGGCGATTATCGCTTACAACGAAGGCAAAGTCGACATGCACACCATTGTCAATTGCAAAGTGTTGGATCTGGACGAAAATGGCGAATCAAAACTTGCAACCATAGAAACTACAGTCGGTCGTATTCTATTCAACGAATTTGTGCCGAAAGAAGCCGGTTATCTCAATAAGTTGATGACCAAAAAGGCTTTGCGCGATATTATTGCAGATATTCTGAAAAAAACCAACAACGCGATCACTGCCCAGTTCCTGGATGACATCAAAGATTTGGGATATAAGATGGCTTACCGTGGTGGACTTTCCTTCAACCTGGATGACGTCATTATCCCGGAAGGTAAGACCGAAATGGTAGAAGAGGGTTATGCCGGTGTGGAAGAAATTTCGAATAACTACAACATGGGTTTCATTACCAACAACGAAAGGTACAACGGGGTCATTGATATTTGGACACACGTAAATGCCAAGTTGACCCAGAGTGTGATGAAGACCATCAGTACCGATAAACAGGGGTTCAACTCAATTTACATGATGTTGGATTCCGGCGCCCGGGGTTCCAAAGAGCAAATCCGCCAGTTGTGTGGGATGCGTGGATTGATGGCAAAACCGCAGAAATCCGGAGCTACGGGTTCACAAATTATTGAAAACCCGATTTTGGCCAACTTCAAGGAAGGCCTTTCGGTATTGGAGTATTTTATCTCCACCCACGGTGCACGTAAAGGTTTGGCCGATACAGCGCTGAAAACGGCGGATGCAGGTTACCTTACCCGTCGTCTGGTTGACGTTGCACAGGACGTGATCATCAATGAGCCTGATTGTGGCACCCTCCGCGGTTTGATCGCTTCTGCGCTGAAAAACAACGAAGAGGTTGTTGCATCCTTGTCTGAAAGGATATTAGGCCGTACAACAGTTCACGATGTTTATCATCCAATGACCGGAAAGCTGATCGTTAAATCTGGAGAACAAATTACCGAAGAGATCGCTGCCATTATTGAAGATTCGCCAATCGAAAGGGTCGAAATTCGTTCGGTACTTACCTGCGAAGCAGAGAACGGTGTCTGTGGAAAATGTTACGGACGAAACCTGGCAACCGGTAAAATGGTTCAGATGGGAGAGGCAGTCGGTGTGATTGCAGCGCAGTCCATCGGTGAACCTGGTACACAGCTGACCTTGCGTACATTCCACGTAGGAGGTATTGCAGGCAACGTTTCAACACAATCTACCGTGATTGCCCGATACGACGGTATTGCCGAGATTGAGGAATTGCGTACGGTTGAATGGACGGATGAAAAAGGGGAAAAGGTCGATATCGTCGTAAGCCGACTGGCCGAGTTGAAGATATTGGACAAAAATACCGGCATCCCTCTTTCCACCCACTCCATGCCTTACGGCTCCAAACTTTTCATCAAAAATGGATCTGAAATCAAAAAAGATTCAGTCGTTTGTGAATGGGATCCGTACAATGGGGTTATCATCACCGAATTTGACGGAAAGGTTTCCTTCCAGGACTTTATCGACGGTACAACCTACCGTGAAGAGTCCGATGAACAGACCGGTTACCGCGAAAAAGTAGTCATCGAAACGAGAGATAAAACCAAAAACCCGACCCTTCGTATTCTCAACGCGAGCAACGAAGATATCAGGTTGTACAACTTACCTGTTGGGGGTCACGTCAGTGTAGACGAGGGGCAAATGGTGAAAGCAGGAGATGTTTTGGTGAAAATTCCAAGGGCATCCGGAAAAGCCGGTGACATCACCGGTGGACTTCCACGGGTAACGGAACTCTTCGAAGCCCGTAACCCATCCAATCCTGCTGTTGTTTCCGAGATCGACGGTGAAGTATCGTTGGGCAAAATCAAACGGGGTAACCGCGAGATCACCATCACCTCCCGTACCGGCGAACAAAAGAAATATTTGGTGCCGCTTTCCCGCCAGATCCTGGTTCAGGAAAACGACTACGTACGTGCAGGTATTCCATTATCCGACGGAGCAACCACGCCTTCCGATATCCTGGCCATCAAAGGGCCGACCAAAGTTCAGGAATATATTGTGAACGAGGTACAGGATGTTTACCGGATGCAGGGAGTGAAGATCAACGACAAGCACTTCGAAGTGATCGTTCGCCAGATGATGCGCAAAGTTGAGATCGTAGACCAGGGAGATACCCGCTTCCTTGAAAAACAAATTGTTGACAAAGGCGAGTTCAACGTTGAAAATGATTGGGTATTTGCCAAAAAGATCGTTACAGAGCCTGGCGATTCCGAGAACTTAAAAGCAGGGCAAATCATTACTGCCCGTCGTTTAAGGGATGAAAATTCCATGCTGAAACGCCGTGATAAGAAGGTGGTTGAAGCCAGGGATGCCGTTCCAGCAACTTCAAGTCAGGTCCTTCAGGGGATTACCAGGGCATCGTTGCAGACGAAGTCGTGGATGTCGGCTGCTTCTTTCCAGGAAACTACCAAGGTATTGAACGAAGCCGCTATCAACGGCAAAGTCGATTACCTCGAAGGGTTGAAGGAGAACGTCATTTGCGGTCACCTCATCCCTGCCGGTACCGGTAACCCAATGTTCAGGAATATTGTGGTAGGTTCGAAAGATGAATATGATCGTTTGATCGACCACAAAAAATACGAGGAAGTAGAAGAGGAAGAATAATCCCAATACGTTCAGATATGCAAGACGAGAATCAAAATCAGCTCAATATTGAACTAAGCGAAGAGATGGCTCAGGGTATTTATTCCAATCTGGCTGTTATTACACATTCTCCTTCTGAATTTGTAGTGGATTTTATCAGGGTGGTGCCAGGAGTGCCGAAAGCCCAAGTGAAATCGAGGATCATATTGACACCCGAACATGCCAAAAGATTAATGAAAGCCCTTCAGGACAACCTCCTGAAATATGAATCGATGTATGGGACCATTCAGATACAGGGAGGTTTCGAACCCATGACCCCTTCCCCTTTTGGACCGCCGAAAGGACAAGCTTAAAAAAATCCCCTTCGTGAAAACGGAGGGGATTTTTTTTCGTTATTAACGCGGATCAGCGCTTCTATCGTCTCGCGTTTTCGAATCCGCACCACCAGATGAAAATGGTTGGGCATCAGGCAGTAGGCATAGGTCTCAGCAATAGGCGAGATGTAAAGCCTGTACTTCTCCAGAAAATAGATAAAGTTTGCTTCTGTCCTGAATATATTTTCGAATCCATTGGCATGATTGAAAATATGGTAGCTTCTGTCAGGCTGCAATGGTTCCATCAAATATTCACATTACTGTGTCTATTATAAAGATACACTAAATGCAAATAAATGTCAAATTCCATGAGCCCATTTGGCTATAAGGCGAAGAAAGAAAGTCCGTTTGCTATACTTTTTGAACAGGTATGAAGTGTATATATCCAGATTTTTCAGTTATTACAGACATAGGGCGCCGATGATCCCGTTCAGTTTCGCTGAGGTCCGCGTCAGCCGGAAATTGTCTCCCGCGATTTCGCTGAAGCCAGCGACGGCCGGAAATTATCCCCTGTGGCTTCGCTGAGGTCCGCGTCAGCCGGAAATTATCTCCTGCAGTTTCGCTGAAGCCAGCGTCGGTGTAAAATTACTTCCTGCGGTTTCGGCAAGACTAACGTCGGCCGGATATTGTCCAAAACGGTTTTTTTCCGTGCGAAACGGCCTAATCTCTATCTCCTACCAATTTCACAGGTCGTTGCCCTGTGCTGTAATGTATTCGGCATTCAGCCGAAGAATTGTGTGCATAGTGCTATTCATCGTTCAATTCTCCCAGTCCCCTTTCACCGTTTCTCCGTTTCGCCGTTTCAGCGAGTCAGCATGGAATTGCAATCCGTCGTCTATGCTCATTTTCCCATTTTCAAATTTCCACATTTCCCACTCGCCAAGTCACCCCCTCTGCGCTACACCTCCTCAAACGTAGTATCTATGGTGTTGTCCGGGCCGGGCTGGCGGGGCATTTTCTTCAGCCTCCAAGCCTTCAGTAGCTCAAGGAAGCCATACAGCAGCATCATTACCCCTAAAAAAGTGAGGATGTTTTTGGCACTCTCGACGGGCTTTACCAACAAGAAAATCCCGGCGGAGGTCATTAATAAAGCGAACAGCAGATAAACCCACGACCAGATAGATTTCCAAAGCGTTCCCAGTGCACCGAATAACTGCATCATGCCAATCAGGAGGAAGATAGAGCCGAAGAAGAAGCCGAATACTTCTACAATAACCATGGGTGAAAGCAGGAACAAAATGCCCAGTATCATGTTGAATACTCCTGGAAAGGAGGTAGTGCTTCTTCCGTTCTTAGGCTTCAGGTATGAAAATAACAAGGTGAGCAGGCCGTTAACCAAGATCATTGCGCCGATGGTCATAATCACCGATTTGAGGGTCAATCCCGGCAGGGTAAGAAAAAGAATTCCAACACTGATGGTAAGAATGCCGCGGATCAATGCGTTTAGCGGGTTTGGCTGAAAAAATATTCTCATGATAGATTGTTTGTTCAGAGTTAAACTTGCTTCAAACAATATTACTAATTTTTTGGATTGGAAGGTTGAATCCATTCATCTTTGCCTTCGTTTATTACGATGAATAATAAAAAATCATTCTAAATTATTTAGGCCGTAATTTGTTATTCTTTTTTTCGAACGCGGCATTTATATGTTCTAAATGCTTGTGCCATTTGACCTCAGGACCTATTTTGGCCTTTTTTCCGTTAAATCCTGGTAAGATCAGGGCAAGTGTTCTGTTTTCGGGCATTTTGAACGTTTTGGTAACCATTTGCTGATGTTTTATATTTGCAACCCGAAAGATTAAAAAAACAAATTTATATACGAATGAAGGGTTTAAAAATAATTGTTTTGGCCAAGCAGGTTCCCGACACCAGAAATGTGGGAAAGGATGCCATGAAGGCCGATGGAACTGTTAACAGGGCCGCACTTCCTGCCATTTTTAATCCGGAAGATCTTAATGCACTCGAACTGGCTTTGAGAGTGAAAGATACCGTTCCGGGTTCGACGGTCGCCATCCTGACGATGGGACCAGGCAGGGCTGCAGAGATTATCCGCGAAGGACTGTACCGTGGGGCCGACAGCGGAGTGCTGCTTACTGACCGTGCTTTCGCCGGGTCCGATACCCTGGCAACTTCGTATGCCTTGGCGCAGGCAATCCGGGAAATGGGTCATGTTGACCTGATCGTCGCCGGACGCCAGGCGATCGACGGGGATACCGCCCAGGTTGGTCCACAGGTTGCAGAGAAATTAAACTTGCCTCAGGTTACTTATGTTGAAGAGGTTCTCAAAGTGGAAGAATCGGCCATTGTGGTACGACGCAGGCTGGAAAACGGCGTTGAAACAGTAAAGTCGCCACTTCCGATGGTATTGACTGTAAACGGAAGCGCCCCGGAATGCCGTTCCAGAAATGTCAAGAGGTTGATGAAATTCAAGCACGCCCGGACCATCACCGAGAAACAGGAGGCAACCGAAGACTACACCCATTTGTACGACCATCGCCCATTCCTGCATATCAAAGAGATGACGGTAAACGACATCAAAGCAGATGCCAATCAGTTGGGATTGACAGGGTCTCCTACCAAAGTGAAAACGATCGACAATGTGGTGCTCCAGGCAAAAGATGCTAAGAAACTGACCACCGCCGACGAGGGGATCAACGATTTGATGAGAGAGTTAATTGTAAGCCACGTGATCGGCTAACGGTTTCAATATTTAAAAAATTGATGAATGAGCAACCTATTTGTTTACTGTGAAGTTGAAGAAGGGGTAGTGGCCGAGGTGAGCCTCGAACTGCTGACCAAGGGCCGTAACCTGGCCAACCAGTTGGCTTGTCAGTTGGAAGCCGTGGTAATCGGATCCGGACTTAAAGGGATAGAAAAACAGGTGCTACCCTATGGCGTTGACGTTTTGCATATCGCCGATGATCCTCGTCTGGAGCCTTATACAACCATTCCACATGCTGCAATCCTGAACAAACTTTTCGAAGAAGAGAAACCACAGATTGCCCTGATGGGTGCAACGCCGATTGGGCGTGACCTGGGCCCTCGTGTATCGTCCGCTTTGCACAGCGGTCTGACTGCCGACTGTACCAGTTTGGAGATCGGGGATCACGAAGACAAAAAAGCCGGAAAAGTTTACAAAAACCTTCTTTACCAAATCCGTCCGGCGTTTGGGGGTAACATCATCGCTACCATTATCAATCCGGATTGCCGTCCCCAGATGGCAACTGTTCGCGAAGGGGTCATGAAAAAAGAGATCGTCTCTGCCAGTTACCAGGGTAAAATTAAGCAGCTCGATCTTTCCAAATACCTCTCCGACCTTGATTTTGCCGTTCAGGTAATAGAAAGGCATACCGAAAAGAAGAAGATCAATATCAAAGGAGCTTCCATCATCGTTTCGGGTGGGTATGGCGTTGGTTCAAAAGAAAATTTTAAATTGTTGTATGATCTGGCTGCAGTGTTGGGCGCAGAAGTTGGGGCCTCACGTGCCGCGGTTGATGCAGGCTATGCCGAACACGACCGCCAGATCGGTCAGACGGGTGTAACTGTCCGGCCAAAGCTTTATATTGCCTGTGGTATTTCAGGTCAGGTACAGCATCGCGCCGGGATGGACGAATCAGCCCAGATTATTTCGATCAACACGGATCCGGATGCACCGATTAATTCTATCGCGGATTATGTGATCAACGGTGATATCTCTGAGGTTATTCCAAAGATGATCAAGTATTATAAATTAAATACGAAATAATTCGTGGTTGAATCGGGGGTTCCCCAATAATATTATTTAAAATGGCAAATTTTTACAACGATAATAAAGACCTGAAATTTCATTTGAACCATCCAATGATGCAGAAACTGGTATCATTGAAAGAACGGAATTTTGTGGACAAAGAAAAATATGATTATGCTCCGTTAGATTTTGAAGACGCGATGGATAGTTACGATCGTGTTTTGGAAGTAGTAGGGGAAATAAGCGGTGATATTGTCTCACCCAATGCGGAGAGTATTGATGCGGAGGGGCCGCAAGTGATCGACGGGCACGTGAAATACGCCCGTGGTACAGAGGAAAACCTGAATGCATTGGTGCAATCGGGTCTGATGGGAATTACGCTGCCGCGCCGCTTTGGCGGGTTGAACTTCTCAATTGTCCCGTACATCATGGCCGCTGATATTGTATCCCGGGCTGATGCCGGATTTGTAAACATCTGGGGTTTGCAGGACTGCGCCGAAACCCTGAACGAATTTGCCTCTGAAGAGCAAAAAATGCGTTATTTGACCCGCGTGGTTCATGGCGAGACCATGGCGATGGACCTGACTGAACCGGATGCAGGATCCGACCTACAGGCCGTTCAGTTAAAAGCATCCTACGACGAGAAGAAGGGCACCTGGCTCTTAAATGGCGTAAAACGGTTCATCACCAACGGCGATGGCGACATTGCGCTTGTTTTGGCCCGTTCGGAAGAGGGTACCCGTGACGGCCGCGGACTTTCCATGTTCGTTTATGACCGCCGGAATGGGGGTGTAGTCGTTCGTCGTATCGAGCACAAAATGGGTATTATCGGATCGCCGACTTGCGAGTTGGTTTTCAAAAATGCCCCTGCAGAACTGGTCGGCTCACGCAAGATGGGTTTGATCAAGTACGTTATGGCGCTGATGAATGGCGCCCGTTTAGGGATCGCTGCCCAGTCGGTCGGCATTTCTGAAGCTGCCTACCGGGAAGCCCTTCAATATGCCAAGGAACGCAAACAATTCGGGAAACCGATCATCGAATTTCCGGCTGTATTCGAGATGCTTTCCGTAATGAAAGCCAAGCTGGATGCTTCACGTACCTTGTTGTATGCAACTTCCAGGTTTGTCGACCTGTATAAAACTTACGAACAAATCTCGGAAGAACGTAAATTGGAACCCGCCGAGCGCAACGAGATGAAAGAGTCGCAGCGGGTGGCCGACCTGTTTACCCCGCTGGCCAAAGGGATGACTTCCGAATATTGTAACCAGAATGCCTATGATGCCGTTCAGATCCATGGAGGATCCGGATTCATGAAAGATTATCCGGTCGAGCGTATTTACCGCGATGCCCGTATTACCTCCATTTATGAAGGGACTACGCAACTTCAGGTGGTTGCAGCCATACGTGGCGTAACTACCGGTGGCTACTTGAAACAGATCCGGGTTTATGAAAAAGAGGAGCTGAAACCCGAACTTGAAAAATTCAGGCGCATTTTGATCTCTCTGACACAGGATTATGAAGAGGCGGTAGAAAAGGTAGTTGCCTCCGGAGATGATGAATTTATCGATTTGCATGCCCGCAGAATGGTCGAAATGGCCGGTTACATCATCATGAGTTATTTGCTGGTGCTGGATGCCAACCGGGATAGTTCCCATCTGAGGTCTGCGCAAGTCTTCAACAAGATGGCAAAAGGAGAAGTAAAAGCCAGGGCTGAGTTTATCCGCGCTTCTTCTGTTGAGGATATAGGTCTTTACAAGTATTGACAAAGCAGAATATCAAATAAAAAAGCCGGTTAACCCCGGCTTTTTTATTTAAACAACACACAATCAGACATATAAAATTAAGTAGCATTTTTTCCAATAAATGATGGATAGGGTATTGCGAGGAACGAAAAAGCGACTATCTTTGCACCCACGTTTGAGGGCAGAGAAAGGCAGTTATGCCGGGAAGTTTTTAGGCGAAGTTCATTGAGGGAGGCGGAAGGTCCGAAAGA
>JAMDDG010000087.1 GCA_023488865.1 Bacteroidota bacterium
CTTTGTTGAGCCGGGGATTTTTTATTGGGATTAATCAGATTGATAGATTATAGGATTGAAAAAGAGGCGTAGGGCTGGGAGAAAGAAGCGGAGAAACAGGAAACTGGGAAACGGAGAAACAGAGAACACGGAGTGACGGAGAGACCGAGGGAGGTTGGTCAGGCTCCATCTTCCCGGGGTGGAGCGCAGCGGAACCAAGGGGGTTACAATATCTGTCGCCGCTATGCGGCTATACTCCTGGGGTGCGCTCCCTCAGCCCCTTAGTTCCTCCGTCTCCCACTCCCTCAGTCCCGCCAGGGGAGTGTTAGCGAAATCTCTTCCTGTACTCTGAAGGAGTCATTCCGGTGATGCTTTTGAAGTAGAGGTTAAAATTGGCGAGATTATTGTAACCACTTTCGAAACATATTTGAGCAATTGGTTTTTCGGATTCGGCTAGTTTTTTTGCCGCAATGCTGATTCTCATCTCCTTGACATACTGTATAAAAGTTTTTCCAGTCCGTTTTTTGAAATAGCGACAAAATGAGCCCGGAGCCATAAGTAACAGATCTGAAGCAGCCTTCAGACTAATTCCATCCTGAATGTTGTGGAAGACATACTCGTAAACATCTTTGAGCTGATCAAGATCTTTTAAATAGTTTGTGGGATATTCGGGCGTATGTGACAAACTCTCTTTTTCATCTATCTGGATCAATTCTTTGAAGATGTATAACAATTCAATATAACTCTCCAATCCTTTTAATTGGGTTAACTTTTCCATACGCTCTTTTACAACAGCAATTTTATCCCCTTTAAAGAAAAGGCCTGTATTGCCCCGATTAAGCAATTCCTTTACCGTTTCGAGTTCTGGCAGATTGAAAAGATCCGATCCCACGATATCTTCATCAAAATGAATAACAATACAAGTTGGCGGTGACTCATTTTCACGCTCAAATACTTCCCAACAATGAGGAAGATTAGGTCCTAACAATACCAAATCGCCTGCTTCAAAACCGGAAATATTATTTCCTACAATTCGTCGGCCTGATCCTGAAATAATCAGGTTTAACTCATAATTTTTGTGTGAATGTATCTTTGGATTATTTTCTGACAGAACAAGTCTTCGCGTGATGAAGGAATGTTCGTGAGGGACATTTATTTTTGCAAAAACAAATTCCATGGTATTGATAAGTCAATCAACAAATGCAAATATAGAGACAATATTAAATTTAAGGTTTCATAAAAAGCAGGTTTTTGAGAAAAATTATTTAAAATGAGATAAGTAGCAGACGTTTCCTATTGTTCCAAGTTTCAGCAGATGTTGAAAAATTGTTAACAAAAAAAAACCTCGCATACGCGAGGCCGTTCAGTCTTTGCGGAGAGAATGGGATTCGAACCCATGGTTCCCTTTAGAGGAACACACGCTTTCCAGGCGTGCCAATTCAACCACTCTTGCATCTCTCCCTTTAGCTATTTTTAAAAGGAATGACAAAAGTAGAAGATTTTTTGATTCAAAAAAACCTGGGCATATCCCAAATGGGTTATTGACGAAAAAACTTTACTTTAATTTACCGCGGGGATTACGGTAGACATTCACAATCACCGGCTCATTAACCTCCGCTTCATTTCATCCAAAACCTTTTTGCGCAATTCAGCTTCCGTTTGGTACAACTTGATAATTTTTTGAGGTGGCAGGACGGACTTGAATTCCTTGTAATATTTCTCGCGGATTGCGATTAATTTTTTTATGTTTTCCAATTGATTTACAATTAAATGATCTGCCTCTTCGGTAGATAGGCTATCTGCATCAATTTTCATTAACCTCGCTTGTTGTCTAAAGTCTATCCCGGAAATTTCCCGGTCATATTTCAGGTAAATTGGACGAAATTGTTCAAATGTGGACTGATCGAGGGATAATTTAATCCTGATTTCACGCAATTTTGCCTGGACAATCCTTTCGTGAAGTGTAGGGAAACGTGCATTATTTTGAGACTCTGCGTCCAAACCGGCAAGCAGGGATAGCAACAAAAGCAGGGTTGATAAAAAATACTTCATTTTACTTCATTTTAAGTTCATTGAGCTGAATCACTTATAAATGGATCAATCTGAAACATAGCTGACATTTGTGATAACTCTTCGTCTGGTAAATCGGATAAAACATCGCTAACTACTTCTGTGGTAGTCGTATTTGTGGTTTTATTTTCTTGAGCGGATCGCTTTATTTCATTTGCTCTTGTTCTTTGGGCAACTCGCTTTTGAGGATGAACTATTTGTTTCCCAGCTGGTAGCAACTGTTGAACTGTCAAGTTGGATTCAGACTTATTATCCGGATCCAACATAAAATAACCCAGAAAAAACAGCGCTGACAGTGATGCTGCCACTGAAACTAAACCCCATAACCTTCTGTTTTTTTTGTGATCTTGTTCTCTTTGTTTTGCTTTCTGAAGTGTTTTATTAGAAATTTCTTCAAAAAAATCGAGAGGGGCTTTGTACGGCAATTTTTTCCCAATTGCTTGAAATTCTATCTCTTTTTTCATATACGCTCTTTTATTTTTAATGGCCATAGGGAACTCCCAATAATCATCCTCGTGTGAACGAAAGATTTTCTTATAGTCGTTTCTTGTCTAATTCTATTTAACAGTTTTGGTAATTCCTACTCATGCTTGATTTAACAGGTATTGTTTTATTTTTTTGCTGGCATAATGAAAGTTGGTCTTTAAGGAATTCACTGAAGAATTCAAAATTTGTCCGATTTCTTCGTAACTAAGTTCGTCGTAATAGCGCAGATTAAAAACAATCTGTTGTTTCTCGGGAAGTTGCAGTATTGCTTCCTGAAATTTGAACAAAATAGTTTCGCTTTCAAAGGCATCGGTTCCGGAAAGTTCATCGGACGTTTCTTTATTCATAGGCCCAATATTTTTTTCCCTTTTTTTATTTTTTCTGAAATGCTTCCTGCATTCGTTTGTTGCAATCCGGTAAATCCAGGTAAAAATCTTGCTTTCACCTTTAAAAGAATTGGCATAGCGGTATACCTGAATAAATGTTTCCTGCAAAATATCCTCGGCATCCTCGTGCAAAACGACCAAACGACGGATGTGCCAATAAATTGGTTTTTTATAAGTGTCCATCAACTGAAGAAACCCTTTATCCCTGGTGGCCGGATCCTTTATTAGCTTTAAAATCTCTGCGTCAGCCGTTTCAATCATCAATGATGTCCTTTTGTTTTTTTGGATACTACAAATTACTGAAAGTTAAATTATAAACGTAAATATCTTCGCCAAAGGAAAATATTAAAAAAAAACGAATTTTGACAAGGGAAAGTTACACCGGCTGAAATCCGCATGGATGAAATCAGGTATTGACTTTATTTGCTCTTTTTCAGCGCTTTATAAATAATGAACCCAAATACAATGAGACCCAGGATTATAAATGCCAAAGAGATATGTTTACTGTACTCCTTAACTTTCGACATCAGCATGTCGTGGGGGACGAACGATTCAAGGTTGTAGCCGATGGTTGCCAGTATGGTGTTCCAGGCCCCGGCCCCTAAAGCCGTGTACAATATAAATCTTGCCAGGCCCATTCGGGCAAGTCCGGCCGGGATCGAAATAAGATGCCTTACACCCGGAATCAACCGGCCGGTAAAGATCGAAATGGCGCCATTTTTATCAAAAAAGGCTTCTGTTTTCCTGACAGCAGCTTCATCAATCATTAACATATGCCCAAACCGGCTATTGGCAAACCGGTAAACAATCGGGCGTCCGATTACAACAGCAAGAAAATAATTGGTGACGGAGCCAATTACGGCCCCTAATGTCGAAAAAAATACGACAAAATAAATGTTTAACTCTCCGGCGGCAGCTTTGTAAGCGGCCGGTGGAACGACCAATTCTGACGGTAAGGGGACAACTGAACTTTCAATAGCCATTAAAAGGGTTATCGTCCAGTAGTTTAAGTTGTCGAGGCACCATTGAATAAATCCGATCGATTCCATAAAAGCAGTTAGATTATTTTCGTTGCTTAGCCTTACAAATGTAGACAATGCCGGTTAACTTCACAAAGAAAAGTTTTGGATAAGATCCGATAAACAAATATTCGAACATTGGATTTTAATTTAGAAAGATTTTAAAGATAACCCTTTATTATCATGAAACTTAATTTTTACCTTTAGTGCATGATATGAATGAATGTAACTATATATGAACCAATATGGAAAATAAGGGTAAAATGTCTGAACTGCAGTCACATACAGGAGTAGGGATCATGCGATGTTACCAGTGTGGAAAATGTACTGCTGGTTGCGTTCTTGCCCCGGACATGAATTTTCCACCCAGTTATTTGATGCGGTTGCTTCAGACTGGAACAAAAGAAAATTATGAAAAGATACTCAGTTCAAACTCTATCTGGCTTTGCCTGAATTGTGAAAACTGCCTTGGTCGTTGCCCTATGGAGATCGATATTCCAAAACTAATGGATTATTTGAGGACACAATCGATTAAAACGCAAAAAATTCATCCTGATGCAAGGCCAATTATCTCCTTCCATCAATCCTTCCTTGATTCAATAAAATATACTGGCCGACTGTACGAGATGGGCCTTATTGCTGCATTTAAGGCCCGTACTTTCCGCTTGACACAAGATATGAACATCGCCCCTGCGATGTACCTGAAAGGCAAATTGCACCTTTTACCCGAAAAGATCAAAGACAGAAGGAGTATGAAAAGGATATTTGCCCAAACGATCGAAAACACTAAGAAAGAAAATCAATGAAGATAGGATTTTACCCGGGTTGTTCGCTCACCGGATCCTCAAGGGAATACAACGAGTCGGTGGTCGCGATAGCCAAAGCATTAGATATTGAACTGGTCGAGATTAAGGACTGGAACTGCTGCGGGGCCACAGCCGCCCACTCGATGAACGAGGAGCTGTCGTTGTCGCTTCCGGCACGCATCATGGCTTTGGCCGAAGAACAGGGACTGACCGAGGTGGTTGTCCCGTGTGCCGCCTGTTACAATCGGTTGAAAGTAACACAGCACGAACTGGAAGACGATAAAAAACGCATCAGGGTAACCGAAATACTTCAACTTCCTTACCAGGGAAGCCTGAAGATCATCAATGTCCTGCAAATGCTGGAAGCCTATGGCGTCGAAAACATTAAAGCCAAAGTTACCCAACCTTTTGCGCACAAAGTAGCCTGTTATTATGGCTGTTTGCTGGTACGGCCACACTCCATCCTGCAGTTTGACCGGGTGGAAGATCCGCAAAGCATGGATGAACTGATCAGGATAATTGGCGGCACGACCGTGGATTGGGCATTCAAAACGGAGTGCTGCGGCGGAGGCTTTTCTGTCTCCCGCACCGATCTGGTTGCCAAACTATCGGGCAACATTCTGAAGGATGCGTCCGATCGCAGCGCCGAAGCGCTGATCGTTGCCTGTCCCATGTGCCAGTCGAACCTCGATATGCGCCGTGGGGCCATCAACAAAACACTCGAAACGCCGATTGATATACCCGTCATTTATATCACGCAGGCCATTGGGCTGGCGCTGGGCATCGGAGCCAAAGAGTTGGGTTTAAAACGTCATTTTGTAAACGTAGAATTGTAACGATATGTCAAAGATCGGAGTATTTATTTGCCATTGCGGTGAAAATATCAGCGCCACCGTCGACGTCGAACGTGTTGCACGGGAGATCGGCGGCATGGAAGGGGTAGCATACGCAATCGACTACAAATACATGTGTTCGGATCCCGGACAAACCAAGATTAAAGAAGCCATCAAAAAATATGGTCTCGATGGGGTAGTGGTAGGGGCCTGTTCGCCCCGGATGCACGAGCCCACCTTCAGAAAGGCTTGTGCCGAGGCTGGTTTAAACCCTTTTCTCTGCGAAATGGCGAACCTGCGCGAACATTGTTCCTGGGTGCATGAAAAGAGTGAGGAAACCACGGAAAAAGCCATCGATCTGGTTAAGATGATGGTTGAGAAAGTGAAGAAAGATAAAGCGCTCGAGGCAATTAAAGTTCCGGTTACCAAAAGGGCCCTGGTCATTGGCGGCGGAATTGCCGGGATCCAGGCCAGCTTAGATATTGCCAATACCGGCCACAAAGTCATTTTGGTGGAGAAAGATCCCTCCATCGGAGGTCACATGTCGCAGCTGTCAGAAACATTCCCGACGCTCGACTGCTCCCAGTGTATCCTTACGCCAAGGATGGTAGAGGTGGCCCAACATCCCAACATCACTTTATACACTTACGCAGAGCTGGAAAGCCTCGAGGGCTTTATCGGCAACTTTACCGCGAAGATCCGCCTGAAGGCAAAGAGTGTAAATTACTCAACCTGCACCGGTTGCGGGGCATGTATCCAGAAATGTCCTGTCAAGAAAATACCGAGCGAATTCAACGAAGGATTAGGTACACGGACCGCTATTTATGTGCCTTTTCCCCAGGCCGTTCCCAATAAACCTGTGATCGACCGCATCAATTGCAATTACTACAAACGGGGCGCCTGCAAAATTTGCGAGAAAACTTGTGAGGCGGGGGCCATCGAGTGGGACAAGGAAGATGAAATCATCACTGAACAGGTGGGCGCCATTGTTTTGGCTACCGGTTTTGATGTGAAAGGGACCGATTTCTTCCCCGAATATGGTTACGGCAAATTCAAAGATGTACTGACCGGTCTGCAGTTCGAACGTCTGGCATCGGCTTCAGGCCCGACTTTGGGTGAAATTCGCCGTCCGTCTGATGGTGTCATACCTAAAAAGATTGTATTTATTGCCTGTGCCGGATCGAGGGATCCTGCCAAAGGCATTCCTTATTGCTCCAAGATTTGCTGCATGTACACCGCCAAACATGCCATGTTGTACCAGCACAAGGTGCACGACGGCGAATCGACTGTTTTTTACATGGATATCCGCGCAGGCGGTAAAAACTACGAAGAATTTGTGCGTAGGGCCATCGAAGAGGATACTGTCAAATATGTGCGGGGCAGGGTGGCCAGGTTGTATGAGAAAGACGGCAAGCTGATTGTCAAAGGGGTAGATACCCTTCTGGGCGCACAGCAGGTAGAGATTGAAGCCGATATGGTCGTTCTTGCCACGGCGGGGGTTGCCAGTTGCGGCGCGGAACAGCTGGCTCAAAAGCTGCACGTCTCTTATGATCCTTACCATTTCTTCGCAGAGGCGCATCCGAAATTAAAACCCGTTGAAACCAATACTGCAGGTATCTACCTGGCAGGAGCCTGTCAAGCGCCGAAAGATATCCCGGAAACGGTGGGCACCGCATCCGGCGCAGCCGTGAAGGTGGCCGCGCTCTTTTCGAACGACGAATTAGTGCGCGAACCGATTGTTGCAGTGGTCAACCGCCTGGCGCCTCCGCTTTACAGCACCTGTGTCGGCTGCTTTATGTGCGAAACGGCCTGTCCGTACAACGCAATCGAGCACGAGGAGATCAAGGGGCGGGATGGCAGTCTGATCAAAACCATCGCCAAAGTGAACTCCGGCCTTTGCCAGGGTTGTGGCACCTGCGTCGCCTTCTGCCGCTCCAAATCGATCGATATCCAGGGCTATACCAACGAACAGGTCTACGCCGAGGTGATGTCATTGTTAAACGACTAACATTCAGATAATGAGTAGTAATACGGATTTTGAACCTAAAATAGTAGCATTTGTCTGCAACTGGTGTACCTATGCCGGGGCCGACTTAACAGGGACCAGCCGGCTAAAATATGCGACGAACGTGAAAATCGTCCGCTTTCCCTGTACCGGACGGATCGATTTTCTGCTCTTGCTTAAATCATTCGCACAGGGCGCCGACGGGATTATCGTATCCGGATGCCACCCCAACGACTGTCACTACACCAGCGGCAATTTTCACGCCCGCCGTCGTTGGATTGCCTTCCGCTCCCTGCTTGATATGATGGGGGTCGATATAAGGCGTATCCAGTATTCCTGGGTTTCGGCCGCAGAAGGTTCCAAATGGGCCGATCTGGTCAACAATACGGTTGCCGACATACGTGCACTCGGGCCTTATACCGAATACCAAAAGGTGGCCGATTATTTAGAGAAGGAGGAATACAATGGAGAAGCTTAGAGCGAGAGCGGCCGCCTTACTTGCAGAAGGCGCTGTTTCATTGATTATAGGATACGAAGAGGGAACCAAACGGCCGCGTCCGCTTTTTTGCAGGAACAGCGAAAGCGCCCAGAAACTGATATTCGACAGCCGTTGCTTCCACAATCTGGCAGTCTATCTTACCAGGAAAGACCTTGTTGGGAAAGATCGTTTTGCCGTGACAGCGCCTATCTCAACGCTGCGCAGCATCCTGCAGTTGTATGTAGAGAACCAGTTGAGCGAAGAGAAGTTGCTGGTGCTGACAGTTGATCTGAACGGCGAATTGAAGGAGTTTGTCACCTTTGATGAAATTTCGGCCTATGTCGGACAATTTGAGTTGCAGCGCGGCGAACGCGAACAGGATATACTGACCAAAATCGAAGGGATGAGCCGCGAAGAGCGCTGGAAGTTCTGGATGGAAGAGATGTCACATTGTTTCAAATGTTATGCCTGCCGTTCGGCCTGTCCGCTTTGCTACTGTTCCAAGTGCATCGTCGAGGTGAACCGTCCGCAATGGATCAACCCGTGGCCGGCCCCGTTGGCCAATATGGAGTGGCACATCAACAGGGCCATGCACATGGTGGGACGTTGTACTGCCTGCGGGGCCTGCGGCGACGCTTGTCCGGTAGGCATTCCCATTGATTTGATCACCCGGAAGATGATGGAAGATCTGGCCCCTGAATTCGGCTACATTCCCGGTTTACCGGCAAAAAAAGGCAACGCTCTTTCTACCTGGAAGTTGGACGACAGGGAGCAATTTATACGTTAAGCAGCTATGGAAACAAAATATATCAGCAAGAGCGGAATAGAACAGTGGTTCAAAAGTATGGTCGACAGCGGCAAGAGGGTTTATGCACCTGTCGGCGAGCGTGGACAGGTTGATTTCAAGCCTGTTAAAAGCCTGAGCGAAGTAGCCAATGATTACATTCAGACGACCCAGTCGATCAAAGCTTCTGTCTTTCCGAAGGCCGAAGTGCTTTTTTCGTACGAGAAGGTGAACGGGAAAGTGAACCTCACCGATTTTGACCCCGAAAGCGTACCAGAAACTGTACTCTGGAAGGTCCATCCCTGCGATGCCGCAGGATTTAAGCCTCTTTCGGCCATTTTCAATTGGGATACAGCTGATAAATTGCACAATGCCCATTTGGTAAAGACATCTGTCATCTCGTTCAGTTGTGCCAAAGCCGATGAAAGTTGCTTCTGCACCAGTGTAAACGGCAGTCCGGGCAATATCGCCGGCAGCGATATCCAGCTCACGATCCTTCCCGACGGCGGGGCCATTGCCGAGATTTTATCCCCGAAAGGGGAAGCCTTAATGGCGCTGTTGCCCTCCGTTTTTGAAGCCGACAAGGGGGAAGATAAAACGAAATACCTGGTAGACCTTCCCGCAAGGTTCAACCTCGAGGAGGTCAACGCCAAGTTGAACAAGGCCTTTAACAGCACGGTCTGGAAGGAACAGTCAGAACGTTGCCTCGGCTGCGGGGCCTGCGCTTTCGTATGTCCGACCTGCGCCTGTTTTGATATCCAGGAGGAAGCACATGGTTCTAAAGGACGCCGCATCAGATGTTGGGATTCCTGTGGTTTCGCCCTGTTTACTTTGCATACCTCGGGGCACAATCCGCGCGAAACCCAAAGCCAGCGATGGCGCCAGCGTATTTTGCACAAATTTTCCTACATGCCCGAACGCCTCAGCGTGGTCGGCTGTACCGGATGCGGCCGTTGTTCGCGCGCCTGTCCGGTCGATATGAATATTTTGGAACACATTACCTCAATTGCCAAACAATGAGCGAAAAAAATACCTATCTCCCGTACCTGATGACGATCGAAAAGATCACCAAAGAGGCGCCGGGTGTCAAAACATTCAGATTAAAATTTCAGGATGAAGCCGAAGCAGCGGCCTTTGAATTTCAATCCGGCCAGTTTGGCGAATACTCCGCTTTCGGCGAAGGGGAATCCACCTTTTGCATAGCCTCTTCCCCTACCAGAAAGGGGTACATCGAGTGTACCTTTCGCGATACCGGCCGGGTAACCTCAGGCTTGTCCTCCCTGGAAGAGGGGAGCACCATGGGTTTCCGCGGACCTTACGGGAATGTCTTCCCGATGGACGAATGGAAGGGCAAGAACCTCGTTTTTATTGCCGGAGGGATTGCGCTGCCGCCGATGCGTTGCGTGATCTGGAATGCCCTGGATTTGCGCGAAAACTTCAAAGATATCACCATCATTTACGGAGCCAAGAGTGTAAATGACTTAGTTTATAAACCGGAGCTCAAAGAGTGGAAAGAACGTCCCGATGTGAAGATGGTTACTACCGTGGATCCGGGCGGCGAAACAGCCGACTGGAAAGGGGAGATTGGTTTTGTCCCTACCATTGTGGAGAAAGTGGCCCCTTCGGCCGAAAACACCAT